>JAICVE010000492.1 GCA_025935475.1 Nitrospira sp.
CCGACTCAACCCCGAACTCGTCGGCTGAGATCGGAAGGCGTCTAGCCGACGCCTTTGCATTCCATTTCATGCCGGTAGCTTCAACACTTTCTTCAGAATCCAATCTTGTAATCGATCGGGAAGCCACCTCAGCATGACGGCTCGCAGCTTCGCATCACGGCCGACGAGATACCGTGTGTTCGGTCGTTTGGCCGTGAGGGCATGCAGCACCGCCTTGACCACTGCATCCGCCGGGATCGCGCGAGCCGCGGCCTGGCCAACCGATTCTCGGACACTCCGGGCAGCCGCTTCATAGAGATGCCTGCCGTCAGCCGGCATCTCCGATTCGACATCCACCGAGGTCTGCATCGATTTGTCCCAAATCGGCGTGGCGATGGCGCCCGGCTCGATGATCGACACCTCGATGCCCCACGGATACAACTCCAGACGCAGGGCATCGGTCAAGGCCTCCAAGGCGTGTTTTGACGCCGAATAGGGACCCATCATTGGGATGGTCCCGCGGCCCGCAATCGAACCCATGTTGACGATGCGGCCGCGCGCCCGGCGCAACAATGGAAGCACCGCCTGAGTCACCGCGATTTGACCGACGACATTCACTTCGAATTGACGGCGCAATTGCTGGAGCGGGATAAGTTCCAGCGGACTGCCGATCGCAATCCCCGCGTTATTGACGAGGCCGGACAACCCTGCCTGCCCGACATGACGCGCCACCACGTCAGCCGCGTTCGTGATGGATTTGCCGTCGGTCACATCCAGCTGGACCGGAATGATCGCCTTGCCTCCCGTTGCCTGAAGCGCATCGCCGGCCACGAGATCCCGGACCCCGGCAAACACCGTCATGCCGCGCTCTGCACACCCAATGGCGCAGGCGGCACCGATTCCCGTCGAGGCACCTGTGATCAAAATGAATCTGGCGGCAACCACTGACCTTTCCTCCACACGGGCGCGGATTGTAACAGAAAGTTAACATGTGCGGCCCACGAAACGTTCTTCACTACGCCCCTCGATTTCATCTACAATGTCCAAATTCTTGAGCCGCTCGCGTCTCCATCATGTCAAAGATTGCCGTCATCGATATCGGGACCAATTCGGTGCACATGGTCATCGCCGAGGTCCGACCAGATTTCACCTACAAAATTCTCGACCGGTTCAAGGACATGGCCCGGCTGGGGAACGGCGCGTTCGAGACCCAGCGGCTGTCCGAGGAAGCCATCGCCCGAGGTCTGAGCGTCATCGGCCGCCTGGTCACCCTCGCCAAGAACAAGGGCTACGACCGCATCATCGCTGTGGCGACCAGTGCCGTGCGCGAAGCCAAGAACGGCGGCGATTTTATCGATCTGGTCAGGGAACAGACGGGTCTCAGGGTTCGGGTCATCAGCGGCGAAGAGGAAGCCCGGTTGATCTTCTTGGGCATCAAGAACAGCGTGCCCATGACGGAGCAACCGGCGCTCGCGGTCGACGTCGGCGGTGGATCGGTCGAGGTCATAGCCGGCAACCGTGATCAGTTGCTACAGGCCAAGAGCCTCAAGCTGGGCGCGATCCGGCTCGCCGATCAATTTCTCAAACGCACGCCGCCGTCCGAGAGAATGCTGGAAGAGCTGGAAGAACTCGTGAGCGAGCAATTGACGCAGACGCTCCAAGGGTTCAAACCCAAGCGCTTCGACAGTCTCATCGCGACGTCCGGGATGGCCGGCAACATGGCCGAAGTGATCCATCTGCGGCGAACCAACCGCCCCCTGCCTCAACTCAATCTCGCCACCGTCTCACTGAAAGAAGTGAAGGAGATCGAGCAGGTCTTGCGGAACTCCACGATTAAAGAGCGTCTCGCGATCCCCGGCTTGGACCCCAAACGTGTGGACACCCTGTTCCCGGCCACCATCGTGATCCGCCGCCTGATGGAGTTGTCCGGACGGGATGAACTCATCCTCTGCGACAAGGCAATCCGGGAAGGGGTGATCTACGATTTCATCG
>JAICVE010000366.1 GCA_025935475.1 Nitrospira sp.
GAATCGACTTGCCGGTCAGCGGATCGATCTCGTGTATGGCGTCCACGACGTCGCCGAACAACTCGACGCGGACCGAGACGGCTTCATTCGAAGCAGGGAAAATTTCGATGACGTCGCCCCGAGCACGGAATGTGCCGCGGTGAAAATCCACGTCATTCCGCTCGTACTGAATCTCGACGAGCTTCGCAAGGATCTTTTCCCGTCTGATCTCCATGCCCTCTTCGAGATAGACCAGCATGTCATGGTAAACCTCGGGAGAGCCGAGACCGTAGATGCAGGACACCGAGGAGACGATCAGGACGTCATTGCGCTGGAGCAACGAGGTCGTCGCCGCATGGCGCATCTGATCGATCGTGTCGTTGATCGACGAATCCTTCGCAATATAGGTGTCGGTCTGGGGGAGGTACGCTTCCGGCTGGTAGTAGTCGTAGTAGCTGATGAAATACTCTACCGCGTTGTGCGGGAAGAACTGCTTGAACTCCTGGTAAAGCTGACCGGCGAGTGTTTTGTTGTGCACCAATACCAGCGTGGGCTTCTGCACCCGCGCGATCACATTGGCCATCGTAAAGGTCTTACCGGACCCCGTCACGCCGAGGAGGGCCTGATGTTTGCGACCTTCCTCGAGGCCGGCCGCCAAGGCATCAATGGCAGGGCCTTGGTCCCCGGTGGGCTTGTATGGAGCTTCGAGTTGAAACGGTGGCATGAGCCATCCTACAGGCAGCTACTGTACCATGAGGGGAACGAATCTTGGGAGAGTGCATCACGATCGACGACTTGCCGATCGTGATGCGAGATGACGCGCGAAAGGCCTCAGCGCCCAAATCGTCGCGGCTTGTCCGAACGCAATGAGGGTCGGGAATCTCTCCCGATCCCGTTCCGAGTCTCGTGAAGCGCGGGTGACGCGTGATGGCTGTGACGACGCTGAACAGGACGACGTCCTGGCCGCTCTTCCGTGACCACGGCTGCGGGGGGCAGCGTCGCCAAGGCCGGAAGCGACAGTTTCGTCGTCTGGATTCTGAGCTGCCTCACCATACGAAGATATTCCCGTTCTTCCGCCTGAGATAAAATCAGAAAGGTGGACCCTTCCTTTTCCGCACGACCCGTCCGGCCCGCACGATGCACGTACGAGTTCGGATTGACCGGCAGCTCATAGTGAATGACCTGAGCCACATCCGGAATATCGAGTCCCCGGGCCGCCACATCCGTGGCCACCAGCGATGTCAGTCGTCCCGCCCGAAAGGCGCCAAGCGTCCGTTCCCGCTGGGATTGGCTGTGATTGCCGGTGATCGCACCCACTGAGGCGGATTCTCCGCCAAGCTTTGAGGCCAATCGTCGGACTTTATATTTTTGATCGCAGAAAATCATCGACCGCTCGCCGGCCTTCACGGCCTGCAACAGCGTGTGCACGAGCTGCGTGCGCGAGTGCTCGGCCGGCACCACATAATAGGCATGTGTGATGGTGGTCGGACTGCTGATCCCCGGATCAACGGAAATCTTGGCCGGATTCCGTTGCATAGTTCCGGCAAGTTGCTGGATCTCCGCGGAAAACGTGGCGGAGAACAGCAACGTCTGCCGCTCAGGCGGCAGTAAACCAAGGATGCGCTGAATATCACGGAGAAAGCCGCGATCCAACATCTGATCCGCCTCGTCCATCACGAGCCACGTCACGGCGCCAAGGTACAAGTGGCCGGACCCTGCAAGGTCCAGTAGCCTGCCAGGCGTCCCGACGACGACCCTAGGTGCATGCCGAAGTCCGCGGTAATGCCGCTCGATCGGCGTCCCACCGTAGACGGCCAGTGATGTGACCGACGGCGGCGCATATTTTCGTAGTTCCGTATCGATCTGAAGGGCCAGCTCTCTGGTCGGAGCGAGAATCAAAAACTGGGGACCTCTTTTTCCTGAACCGCCTGATATCAAAGGCGGCGTGCCTTCGCTTGAGACCGGCCGCAAGGCCCGCTCGATCATCGGGAGCAGAAAGGCGAGGGTTTTTCCGCTCCCCGTTTTGGCCTGCGCCATGACGTCCCTCCCGGCAAGAGCAGGAGGAATAGCCGCCTCCTGAATCGGTGAAGGGGACGTGATCCCAGCTTGCAACAATCGCTGGGCAAGAAACGGGGGCAAACTCATCTGAGCAAACATAGACATTAACACTCCTTGTGTGGATCAACTTCCTGGGACTGCAAGACGGCCGTTCATCCGGCCGGAAAACGCATCGGATAGATGGGCAATTCTAGGAAGGATATTAGCGGGGCTGCCGGCATGGCAGCCCCGACGTGAAAAACTACGGCTCGTGCTTAATGCCGGCCGCCACCAAACCCGCCGCGGCCTCCTCCGCCGCCAGCGCGTGGTTCCTGCGGACGCGCTTCGTTGACAGTCAACGTGCGGCCGCCCAGTTGGGTACCGTTCAACGCGGCAATCGCCGCCTGAGCCTCCGAATCCCCGGACATCTCCACGAAGCCGAAGCCTCGGGACTGACCGGTGAATTTATCAGTGATGATTCGGGCTGACGCCACCGACCCATGCGCAGCGAACAGATCGCTCAGTTGCTGCTCGGTTGTGGAATACGGCAAACCCCCAACGTAAATCTTCGAACCCATCGGGTTCCTCCTTTGAGAAATTGGTGTTGTCTTGGACTCGAGAAGAGGTGAGGAAGGAATGGGCCGAAGACGCAAAACACGATGGCGACTCAGGTCTGGCTTCCGATCAGATTCCCGGGCAGAACCAAAACAACACAGTATCAAGCCTTGTCACTCTCTACTGCATCACCACCAGGCCTTTCGCGGTGATACACGGCTGCACTGTAGCGCATGACCAGCACAAATGCAAGCCAACCATGTATTTAATACGCTGCAGGGTTTGACACGGGGCGCTGCGAAAATAGCGGGACGGCATGCAAGCTATCGAAATGCAAGGGAGATTTTCCACGAACGACGAGACCTATTTCGCCCAATCCAAGCGTTTGATCCTGCACGGACAACAGAAGCCGTCCGTCGAAAAATACCTCGATGACATCCTTGCTGATGATCGTGTCGCGATTCATTCGCAACGAATGCCAATCGACTGGCTTGGGTGTAACGGCAGTCTCGCCCAGCACCGTCACTTGGTCGCCGAGCACACGCACGACCTCCAGCTTCCTGGCTGCCAGATCGACGATCGCGGCATAAAAATGCTGTTCGTCCTTCAGGCCGATGACGATCCCCCCCTGCCCCACGCCGCCCTCCTCGGGATAACGTA
>JAICVE010000131.1 GCA_025935475.1 Nitrospira sp.
CTTGCTCGACTGCGCACCTGTTGAGACGGCAGGGTGTAACGTACGAGGCATTGATGGACTGCCTGGAGCAAGATAGATCTCAAGACAAGGAAATTATTGAAGAAGTTGAAATTCAAATTAAGTATTCAGGTTACATTAAGCGCCAGCTGCAACAAGTGACTCGGTTCAAGCAGCTCGAAACTCGAGCCATTCCTGCCGAATTTTCCTACGACCACGTGCGGGGATTCTCGAATGAAGTGCGTGAAAAGCTGAAACGGGTCAGACCTGCCTCCGTGGGGCAGGCCTCAAGAATCTCCGGCGTTACTCCTGCCGCCATCTCTGTGTTGCTCGTCGCTCTCGAAAAGCATAAAAGAAAGTTCCCGGCAACCGAAACGATGTCAGCCGCAATTGACTCTGAATCCGTTCCGGGATAATCAGCGCTTGACCTCTTTTATCATTTCACGTAATTGTTCCACGTGGAACATGAGCGTGCCCTGCGCGAGTTCCTTGTTACATCCACCAAAGGGCTCGGGATCAGTCTCACCGAACAGCAATCCGGGCAGTTTCTTGTTTATCTGTCCCAGTTGCTTGTGTGGAACAAAACGATCAATCTGACGAGGATCACGGATCCCTTCGAAATCATCACCAAGCACTTCGTGGATTCGCTGACAGCTTGGTCCGCATACAAATTTCCATCGCACAGCCTCGTGATAGACGTCGGGAGTGGGGCTGGGTTTCCAGGACTCCCTCTAAAGATCGTTCAGAGTGACCTGCGCTTGATATTGATCGAACCGTCACAGAAGAAATGTTCGTTTCTCCACTCCATTGTCGGGGGACTGAAGCTGGAACAGGTGTCGATCTATCCAGGAGAGCTGAAACAGTATGCAGCTCAAGAACCGTATGATCTCGCGGATGTAATTCTGCTGCGCGCCCTGCGATTCGAAGAGATTGCCGAGCCAGCGGCGTCTATTTTGAAGCCGACAGGACACCTCTTACTGTTTAGGACCGAGAGGGTGAACGAGGGACCTTCGCAGGCATTCCGAGTAGAATCCAATCATGATTTTGTTCTGCCTATGAATCACGGCAGCCGCGTGGTGACGGTATTGGCTAAGGCACCTTCCGTCTAAACGATGTTCCACGTGGAACATTTTCTCGTGAGGAGTCCCTTGATCTCATGGCCATGATCGTCGCTGTTGCAAACCAGAAGGGGGGCGTGGGTAAGACCACGACAGCGGTAAATCTCGCCGCGGGTCTCGCTTTGCAGGGTAAACGCGTACTGCTTGTGGACATGGATCCGCAGGGAAATGCCACGAGTGGCTTGGGCATTGACTCCAGATCCCTCGGAAAGACTGTGTATAACTGCTTGATTAATTTCGTAAAATTTGAAGAAGCGGTGCAAAATACTGAAGTCAGCGGGTTATCGTTGCTCCCTGCGAATTCCGACTTAGCCGGTGCCGAGATTGAGTTGGTAAACATTGAGGAGCGGGAAAAGCTGCTGAGGAACTACCTCAAGGGCTTTGAATCGCTGTTCGACATCATTTTTCTCGATTGCCCACCCGCGCTCGGCATCTTGACGGTCAATGCCTTGGTAGCCGCGCGATCAGTCCTCATTCCTGTGCAATGTGAATACTATGCCATGGAGGGTTTGAGCCGCCTGATTGGCAGCATCGAGCGGATTCAACAATCGCTGAACCCAGGCCTTACGATTGAAGGCATCGTCTTGACAATGTTCGATGTGAGGAATACGTTGGCGCGCCAAGTTGCCGATCAGGTGCGTGAACACTTCAAAGCGCTTGTGTACCAGACAACCATCCCACGCAACGTGACGCTTGCCGAAGCGCCAAGTTATGGGCGGCCGGTCCTCCTGTACAACATGGCATCGGCTGGAGCCCAGTCCTACCTCTCTTTAGCAAAGGAGTTTCTCAGCCATGGAGAAAAGAGCGCTCGGTAGAGGACTCGACGCGTTACTGCCGACGATCAAACCGGCGCCGATGCCTGAATTGCCGGAGGTTCAGCACCTGCATGTCGACGCCGTTGTTCCGAATCGATATCAGCCTCGGCAGGTATTTTCTCCACAGGAACTGGCGGAGTTGGCCGCCTCTTTGAAACAAAGCGGCTTGCTTCAACCGGTGCTGGTGAGGCGCAAAGGCGACGGCATGTACGAGTTGATTTCGGGAGAACGTCGCTGGCGCGCAGCCAAGGAAGCCGGGATGGAGACGATTCAGGCCGTGATTCGTAACTGCAGTGATGAGGAATCGATCCTGCTCGCGCTGGTCGAAAATCTTCAGCGCGAAGACCTCAATCCGATGGAAATGGCTCGCGCGTATCAACGTATGATGAACGAATTTGGACTCACGCAGGACATAATTGCGCAGCGAGTCGGCTGCGAGCGGTCCTCCATCGCGAACCTGGTCCGTCTCATTCATCTTCCAATGGAGGTCCAGCAACTCATCGAAAGCGGTCAACTCTCCGCGGGTCATGCGAAGGTAATTCTGGGGCTCGCCAGTTCTGGTGAACAGCTGCGCGTCGCGAATCTCGTCGTGGCTCGAAATCTTTCCGTACGCGAGACTGAAAAAATTCTTGCCTCCAGCGTAATCGTCAGAAAACGCAGTGCAAAAGAGCTCCGAAGGTCGCCGCTTCTGGACGTGGAAGAGCGCCTGCAAAAGCGACTCGGGACGAAGGTTTCTGTGCTCAACGGCAAACGCGGAGGGAAAGTGATCATTCATTATTTTTCACCCGCTGAGCTCGATGGTATTCTCGAGCAACTGCTTCAGTAGTTCTCCTCTAAGTAGCTCGTTCGTCGCTCGTGAAATAATCGGCATATTTGTTGCTAAAACCTGCAACCGGTGGCAGTGTTTGTTCGTACGGCGAGAATCTCGCGCGAACAGACGGAGTCATCACAAGATATCTGGGAGGGTTGCTCATGTGGGGGGAGAAGCAGGACGCAAAACGGGCCGGTGAAGGCACAACGGAAGAAGGAGCACCGTCTGCCACGCCGACCCCCGATGGCACCGACGACATTATCGCCTTCGTTGGAAAGGGAGTGGAGTTTAAAGGCGTGATCTCCTATAGCGGCACCGTGAGAATTGATGGGTATCTCGACGGCGAAATCCATACCGACGGGGTCCTCCTGATTGGAGATGAGGCCGTGATTCAGGCAAAAGTGACCGCGGGAACCATCGTGTGCAAGGGCAAGATCACGGGTGACATTGCCGCCAAGGACCGGGTGAAATTACGGGCTCCTGCCGTCTTCAACGGAAGCATGAAGACGCCCATGCTGTCGATCGAAGACGGCGTGCTGTTCAACGGCGGCCTGGAGATGTCTCACGGGGTCCGTGAGGGAGCGACGCTGCATCCCGTCGCCATGACGCCGTCACCGGGAGTGAAGTTAGCCGGGTAATTACCAAGGGTATAGTACCTATTATTATTGCGGAGGTTACTATGTGGTCACGGAAGGAACAGCACGAACAGTCAACGGAGCCCGATTTCGAAAATTTTACGCTGCTCGCGAAGGATGTCGATTTTAAAGGCGTCGTCAACTTTGACGGAACTGTGCGAGTCGACGGCCGCGTCGAAGGAGAGATCCATACCACCGGCACATTGATCGTTGGGGAGCATGCAATCATCAAGGGCATCGTTTCCGCCGGTGTGCTCATGAACAGCGGGAAAATCAACGGCACCATCACTGCCGTCGAAAAGATTCAGATCCTGAAACCCGGAGTCCTGGTCGGTGATATCCGAACGCCGTTGATCGCGATCGAAGAGGGATCGCACTTCCATGGCATGTGCGACATGGGAGTCCGCGTATCATCCGAGCAGGTATCTGTGTCGTTGGCATCCTAGCCTTCGCAATCCCTGGGTCATCGTGCGTGAGCACCCTCTGGCCCTTTCCGCTTCCTGCCAGTACAATACCCGCCTATGAAGAAGCCTACGGTCCTGCTCGGCATGAGCGGCGGTGTGGACAGTTCTGTGGCGGCGGCCCTCTTGGTCCGTCAGGGTTACGACGTCCGCGGCGTCACACTTCAGGTCTGGGAACATGAGGACGAGGAGGTTGCCGCCTCGAAAAAGTGGCAAGAGCGCGGCTGCTGCAAAATTGGTATTGCCAAATATGTGGCGCAGCGTCTGAAGATTCCTTATGAAGTCGTCGATCAGCGTCGCCTCTTTCGGGAGGCCGTGATCGATGATTTTCTGAGGGCTTATGCCGGTGGGACCACCCCGAATCCCTGCGTACGCTGCAACGAACGAGTCAAGCTCCGAGGGCTTGTCGCCCTTGCTGATCAATGGGGCATCTCCTACGTGGCGACCGGCCATTACGTACAGATTCACGAATCGCAGGGGTCATTCGTCCTCCGACGCTCAGCCGACGAGAAAAAGGATCAGAGTTATTTTCTGTATCGCATCCGGCCAGACTGGCTGCCACGACTGCGCTTTCCCGTCGGCGCGATGCAGAAGTCACAGGTATGGGCGGAAGCGGAGGCGCTCGGACTGCCGGTGGACGAGCTGAAGGAAAGCCAGGAAATCTGCTTTGTGAGTCATGGCGATTACCGGACCTTCCTCGAATCGGAAATGCCCTCGGCGAAGAATCCCGGCTCGTTCGTCGACGAGCAGGGACGAGCGATTGGCCAGCACGACGGCATCGCCTTTTACACACCCGGTCAACGGCGCGGACTCGGCGTCGCCGCCGGTCAGCGTCTGTATGTGCAACGGGTGCACCCGTCGACCAATACGGTCGTGCTCGGTCCAGAAGACGGCCTGCTCAGCTCTTCCTGCCTCCTGAAAGACCTCAATCTTTTCGACGGCAGCCTGCTCAGCACGACCACCGAGGTCGCGGTCAAGGTGCGATATGCCACTCCGGCCACGCCGGCAAGGATTGAGCCCCTCGACGACCACACATTGCGAGTGCATTTCTCCGTCCCACAACGCGCCCTCAGTCCCGGGCAATCCGCGGTGCTGTACCGCGGTGACCACGTCGTCGGCGGTGGCATCATTCAACCCTCCTAACGCGGCCGCTTCCGCCCGTCTGTATTGACACTTCCCACCGCCCAATGCTACGTTTCCGCGCTGATTTTCGTGCCTCCCGCACGGAAGCATCCCGTTTACCCTAAATTTCCATGAGTGGATCAGAACAGTGATAAAGACGGCAGTTGCGCGACGTTACGCTCAGGCGCTCTTCGAGCTTCTCGATCAATCCAACATCGAAGCGACGCGGGGTACCCTCCACGGCCTGGCTCAGGCGATCAAGGACTCGTCGTCCCTTCGGCATGTCGTCGCTTCGCCGGCGTTCGGCGTCGACGACAAGATCGGCGTGCTGACCGAACTGGCCGGCCGTTTTGGATGTCCGCCGGTCGTCAAGGCGTTTCTTGGGCAACTGGTCAAGAAAAACCGTGTCAGATTTCTTCCCGACATTGCCGAGGCGTTCGCCAAACTGGTCGACCGATCCAAAGGCACCCAGCAAGTGACCGTGTCGTCAGCAACACCTTTGCCGGAAGCCGAACAAGACCGCATTAAAACACGTCTGCGCGCGTCGTTGAAGCGAGAGGTCGATGTCACCTTCCAGACTGAGGCGGCCCACCTCGCCGGCTTGCAAATCCATATTGGCAGTATGGTCGTGGATAGCACCGTCCGCGGGCGTTTAAACGCCATGCAAGCGCTGCTGACGCGTGACTGAGGCAGGCCATACGAGCAGGAAGGTCAGGCACGCCAGCCCCACACGGCACGTGCTCTCACGATTCTGAGCATCTGAAGGAGTTGCCATGCAGATTAAGGCTGAAGAAATCAGCTCAATCATCAAAGAGAAGATTAAAGGCTTCGACAAACAGGTCGACGTCAAGGAAACCGGCTCGGTGATCCAAGTCGGAGACGGCATTGCGAAGGTCTATGGACTCGATGGTGCCATGGCCGGCGAAATGCTCGAATTTCCTGGTGGCCTCTACGGCATCGCACTGAACCTCGACGAGGACAATGTGGGCGTCGTGTTGATGGGCGACGACGTCGGCATCAAGGAAGGCGATCCGGTGAAGCGCACCGGCCGCATCGCGGAAATTCCCGTCGGCGAGGCGCTTGTGGGCCGGGTCGTGAATGCGATCGGACAGCCGATCGACGGGAAGGGACCCATCAAGTCGCAGCTCTCCTCGCGCATCGAGGTCGTCGCGCCAGGTGTCATTACTCGGCAATCGGTCCGCGAACCGCTGCAGACCGGCATCAAGGCGATCGATGGCATGATTCCGATCGGCCGCGGCCAGCGGGAATTGATCATCGGCGACAGGCAAACGGGCAAGACGGCCATCGCCGTCGATACGATCATCAATCAGAAAGGCCTCGGCGTCTTCTGTATCTATGTGGCGGTTGGTCAGAAGCGTTCGACGGTCGCGCGTGTGGTCAAAGCCCTCGAAGAGCACCATGCCATGGACTACAGCATGGTCGTAGCGGCCACGGCCAGCGATGCCGCTCCGATGCAGTTCTTGGCTCCCTTCGCCGGTGCGGCAATCGGCGAATATTTTCGGGACAACGGCAAGCATGCCTTGATCGTCTATGACGATCTCTCCAAGCATGCGGTCGCCTACCGTCAGCTCTCGTTACTCTTACGCCGGCCGCCAGGCCGGGAAGCCTATCCCGGGGACGTGTTCTATCTGCACTCCCGATTGCTCGAGCGCGCCGCGAAACTCAGCGACAAGCTCGGCGGCGGCAGCATGACCGCTCTCCCGATCATTGAAACGCAGGCCGGCGACGTCTCGGCCTACATTCCGACGAACGTCATTTCGATCACCGACGGTCAGATCTATCTTGGCAGCGATCTCTTCTATTCAGGCATCCGCCCCGCAATCAATGTCGGCCTGTCGGTGTCGCGTGTCGGTGGATCCGCTCAAATCAAGACGATGAAGCAGGTGGCGGGCACGTTGCGTCTCGATCTCGCACAATACCGTGAGATGGCGGCCTTTTCGCAGTTCGGCAGCGAATTGGACAAGGCGACGCAAAAGCAGCTTGCGCGCGGCGTGCGCATGGTCGAGTTGCTGAAGCAGGGTCAGTATAAGCCGATGCCGGTGGCCGATCAGGTGCTGTCCATTTATGCAGGGGTCAACGGTTTTCTGGACGATGTTCCCGTCGACCAGGTGCTGCAATTCGAGACGGACTTTCTCCGGTATGTCCAGCAGCATCATATGGATCTCAAAAAGGAAATCGCGAGCATCTCGAAAATCGACGACAAGGTCAAAGAACGTCTCAAGGAGATCATCACGACGTTCAAGCAGAAGATGGGCTACGGGGCCAAATAGCACATCGACATCATCTCTGCGGCCGATCAAAACGGTCATCCAACGAGGCCGCAGGGAGCCCGACGACTGAGACGTACGGTGTATGTACGTCGCAAGGAGGGGGGCGACTGAGAACAAAGTTGGGGACCGCTTTCATCGGAACGCATGCCGAGCCTACAATCTCTCAGACGAAAGATCGCCGCCTTCAAGAATACGCAGAAAATCACGAAGGCGATGAAAATGGTGGCGGCGGCCAAGC
>JAICVE010000429.1 GCA_025935475.1 Nitrospira sp.
ACGTGGGGGCGTCTCTACACAGGTAATTTGTGGAAGGGCGCCGGTTGATTCTACGTATTACCCATGAAGCACCTTGCCATTGCAGCAGTCCTTCTGTGGGCGGCCTTCCAGTTCGGAGGGATGTTCTTTTCGTCAGCAGACCGTGCGACGGAGGCCGAGTTCAGCCATCTGGTCGAGCCACCTCAACGATCGATCGAGAACCCTTATCGCAACGGGTACTTCTACCTCTTCGGGCTGACGGCGGCGTCTTCGTTGGATCCTGCCAAAACAGGCTATGAAATTTGGGTAGACGAAACCGAGGACGCACGGCGCTCGGAAATTCCTGAGCGAAGAGCAACCAGGGCCGATCTCGTTTACACGCTGACGCTCGAGGCGACCGCTTCCTCCTGGGACGCCGACGACCCACTCGCGGAGTTTCGAAAAAAAGATGCGCCGTTCCACGCCGCAACAGCCCAATACCGTATGCTTCTCTTGCGCTATGACCACTGGATCGGCATGCCGTTCGATGATTGGGGATTCGGGCGCCGAGCCACGACGCTGGGAACGGATATCCTGGCCGTTCACCGTTTGTATGTCGCGGAAGGCTTTGCCAGCAGTCCGATGGAAGGCGTGGAGCGGCTCCACAAAGACTTTCACTTGTGGCGCACCGTGCTTCGTGAAGCCAAAACCATCAGCACGAAAGTCCTCGCCCAGATCGTAATCAACGATGATTTGCAATTGCTGTCACGGATGCTGGCCAAACCCACGGTGGACAAGACGATCCTGACGATGGGACTTCAACTCACCCTACCACTGTCCGTTCCGGAGTATTCCCTGCGCTGGCCCATCCGGCACCAAGTGGTGTTGGCCATGAAGGAAGGATCGGCAGGCCTCGGACCTGAGAGTGTACGACGCCGTCTCTATGAGGACTGGCTGAGTCGAACGGGGCATCTTCCTACCAACGCGTTCGACAGCATCATTCATCCGCCCACTCGTCCAGCAACGGGTAGTTTCCAGTGGGGGCAAGCGGCCGGTGCCTACGCAGCCTATTACGAGGCCATCATTAAGGCTTCCGAGAACCACGTGAACTATTTACCCGGCATGCAGGAAGTGGTGGGAACGCTTCATCGCGGTCTGTTCGATGGTGTCCTGAAATCACGTCCGGTCGAGCCCGGCTGGGAGATCTTCCACGCTCAACTGGTCGAAACCGACACGCGGCTGCGTCTGGCCTCGCTGCAGATTCAGCTTCGGCACCCAAGCGCGCAAACCGCTGTGCCGACCAGGCTCGCAGAAGTCGGCTCTCAATACTTTGATCCTTTTACGGGCCTGCCAATGTTGTGGAGTCCTACCCAACACAAACTCTATAGCGTCGGAAGAGATCGATTGGATGATGGAGGAGATCCGACCTTCGATATTAGCGTGCCCGCCGTGGTGGGACAAATATTAGCCAGACCCGCTACGCCGGTGCCGCTCGTCACTCGCCAGGGACGCCGCTGATCAGCTCGGCTGAGCTGGCTGTGCGGCACTTGTCATCACCAAATTCCCTATGATACAGTCACGCTGCAATCGCACCGTCAGAACTTTCTGAGTGAAGGAGTACGCCCGTGGCATTCGTATGTGACATCTGCTCCAAGAAACATCAGTCAGGACATAACGTCAGTCACGCCAATAACAAGACGAAGCGAACCTTCAATCCCAACCTCCAACGTGTGCGCGCCGTGGTCGAGGGATCGACGAGGCGCATCCGAGTCTGCACCCGTTGCCTCCGAAGCGGTAAGGTCCGGAAAGCTGTCTAATCGCCTTCTTACGGCGCCGACCACAAAATTCGCCCGGAACGATCACTGAGCTTGGCCGCCACCGGCCCGTCTGGAGAGAAGGCCAGGGTTCGATTGCCGTCTCGGCTGGTCAAGACCAGACCGACTTCCCCGTTGGAGTCCAACCCCAAACCCGCACGGGCTTTCCCCGTTTGATCCAGCAACAGAAATTCTTCGGCATGCACACCATTCGCCTTCTGTGCGTGGACGACCCCGGCGACGAATAGCCGTTCGGCCAGGATTCCGCCGATCAGGCTGCCGGCGAACGTGGTTGCCAATATAACAACCCATGAGAGTTTCGTCATGACTCATCCTTTCTTGCTATCCAATGTGGGAGATTTCAGGAGTCTGGGATGATGATGTGTGCCACACATGGCTTGTCGTGGCTTCACATTCAGGAGGTAAAGGGGTTGGAGCGGGCGATGGGATTTGAACCCACGACAACTAGCTTGGGAAGCTAGGACTCTACCACTGAGCTACGCCCGCTCGCTTCGGTTTGTCGAGCACTTAAGGATGCAGCACCAACTGCCACTGGCTCAGGTGTTATTACGGCGTTAGTTCTGAACGAGTGGAGCTTCGCCGCAGCCTTGTGGAGGTCTTGCGGCTCAATTGTATTATAGCGTCGGTGCATCCGATCCGACTTGTGACCAACGATTTTCATCGCCGTCACCGTATCAATCCCTGCCCGTCTCATATTCGTACTTGCAGTGTGCCGAAAGTCATGAATCCGTAGGTTTTTGATTCCTGCTCGGCGACAGGCTGCCTTGAATGCTGTGCCTATTCGCCGTACAGGCCTATCGTTATACAGGAACACCCGATTGGTGTCTAGGCGACGATCCTTCCATAGCTCTGTAAAAACCTGGTACACGAGGGGGGTCATAGGAACAACGCGCACTTGGCCATTCTTCGTACCTCGCAAAATGAATTCC
>JAICVE010000487.1 GCA_025935475.1 Nitrospira sp.
CGGCGGAACGTTCAGGGTTACCGTCGTTCCTGCCGCGATCACCGAGCCGGCGCCGACTGTCACGGGAGCCACCAACTGCGTGTCGCTGCCGATAAACACGCCGTCCTCAATGATGGTCTCTGCTTTCCGCACACCGTCATAGTTACACGTAATGGTGCCTGCGCCGATGTTCACGCCTTTCCCGATCTTGGCGTCTCCCAGATAGCTCAGATGATTGGCTTTCGAACCTTCGCCCAGTTCAGTTTTCTTGGCTTCGACAAAATTGCCGATCTTGGCCCCCTTCCGCACGAGCACGTGGGGACGAAGATGGGTGAAGGGGCCCAGTGTGGCATCGTCTTCGACCTGTGAATCACGAAAGACGCAATGATCAAGAATCTCTACGCGGTTGCCGATCGTGCAGTCGGTAATCCTGGTCCCGGAACGCACGATGGTATCTTCTCCGATCATCGTCGTCCCTTCCAGCATCACGTTCGGATAGAGCACCGAATCTTTTCCAATGGTGACCCCGGCATCGATCCATGTGGAGGCAGGATCGATCATCCGTACCCCGGCATCGAGCCAGCGATGACGGATCTGCCGCCGGACGACCTGTTCGGCTTCGGCCAATTGGCGCCGTGTGTTGACGCCAAGGCCTTCGTGCGAATCCTCGAGCCGAACCGCCGCCACTCGGCGTCCCTGCTCGACCGCCATCTGCACGATGTCCGTCAGATAAAATTCTCCCTGCGCATTGCTCGGCTGCAACCGTTCGAGGGCGGAAAACAAAAAGTCGCCTTCAACGACGTAGGTACCAACGTTGATCTCATGGATCACTTTGGCCGCCGCGTCGGCGTCACGATCTTCCACGATGCGTGACACGCATTCATCCGATGACGATCTCACAACTCGGCCGTAGCCGCTCGCATCGTCTAGCACCGCAGTCAGGATCGTGACGGCGGCTTCCTGCCGTCGGTGCACCTCCAGGAGCTCACGAAGCGTCGCTTCACGAAGCAGCGGAGTATCGCCATTGAGAATCATGAACTGCCCCGGCATGGAGCGACCTGACTCCACGAACACCGGTCGCGTCTGTAGGACCGCATGACCGGTCCCCAACAACTCCCGCTGTTCGACGATGGAGACGGGCACATGCCCGTTTCTGTGCCCTGTGGCGTCCTTGATGACCTGGCTAACGCGATCGGCCTGGTGGCCGACGATGACGGCAATCTGATGGCCGGCGACGCGCAGCGCCAGATCCACCGAGTACAGAACCATTGCCCGTCCGGCGACAGAATGCAGCACCTTCGCATGCTTGGACTGCATCCGTTTTCCCAACCCGGCCGCCATGACGACAGCTGCGACTCCTGGCACGGGACGGGCGGCGCTCTCCCGTGCCACCTGCTTCATCTCTGTCTCCTTCACAGGTGACCGGCTCATCCGATCGGCACTCCAGCTTCCGGTTGCTTGACCGTACCTCCCCACCTGGCCTCTGGGTCAGCCGCTCCGAGGGACGGCGACGGTGAGTAGAGTCCGCCCGACACGATCAGTTTCATGGCTTCTTCTACACTGATATTGATTGCCGTCACTTCGCGCTCTGGAACGAGAAGAAAATACCCGGAGGTCGGATTCGGCGACGTCGGCACGTACACATGCACAAGCGGTTCCTGGGCCAAATCCTGCATGTCTCCCTTTGTGACGCCTGTCACGAAGGCAAAGGCGTAATGCCCATTTTTTGGAAACTGGATTAGGACCACGCGGTGGTACGAGCCGCGCTCGGAGAAGGACAGGATGTCCATCATGGATTTCAATGTTGAGTAGATCCCTCTGACTAATGGCACTCGGTTCAGCCATGCTTCCCATAGCTTCACGATCTGCTTACCGATGAAATTGGCCGCAAGCAGGCCGGTCACAAAGACCAGGAGAATCAAGGTGACGATTCCCAGGCCGGGCACATAATGATTGGGGACCAGCTGCGTCAAAAGATCTCCGAGGATCCCGTCGACGGCGACGAAAAGTGTCTTCAAAATGAG
>JAICVE010000435.1 GCA_025935475.1 Nitrospira sp.
GATGACGCCGGCGACGACGAGCAGCAGCGGAAGTTGTGCGCCCTTTTGGATCAGTATCGGACGTATCACATTGTCGATCGTGCCGACGAAGATCGTCCAGACCAAGAGCGCGGTCGCCCAGCCACTGCTTCCCTGCCAATACAGCCATGCCACGGCGAGCACGAGCACCGGCACGACACCAACCTGGACCACCCCGAACAGGAACATCAATGCCGTGAGCAACACGGCAAATGGCACGCCCGCCACGGCAAGTCCGATCCCTGCGAGGACGGCTTGCCCCAGGGCCACGAGGACGATGCCGAGCGCCACGCCTCGGATTGCCTGCCCGGCAAGGTTCACGGCTCGCTCCCCTCGTGCGCCGGCCAGCCGCCGCCCAAACCGGCACAAGTCCGTCACTGCCACGTCTCCTCGAGCGAACAACACGGCTGCCATCAACAGCGTCAGGAGAAACTGCCCTGTCATGGCGCCGAGACTTCCCAGCTGACCGAGCAGCCAGCTGCCGGTGACGCGAGCATAGGGAGCCGCGTAGCGGGCCAGCTCTTCCGGGCCGGACGAGGCGAACTCACGCCAGGCCGTGGCGACCTTTGGGCCCAGAAATGGAACGCTTTCCACCCAGCCAGGCGGCGCAGGCAACGTGAGCGATTTGAGCGATTGGGCCCAATCCACGATCGCATCCAGATGAGTGACGAGCGTGCCCACCGCCAGGGAGAAGGGCACCGCAAAGATGAGCACCAGGGCCACCGTCATCACGGTGACGGCCAACGCCCGCCGTCCCCAGAGCAGGGCTTCGACCTGCAGCATCATGGGCCAGGCCGCGACCACGATCATGGTCGCCCATAGCAGGGCGGGTAGGAACGGCCGCAGGATCCAGAACGAGGCGGCAGTGAGGCCGACCATGAAGAGCACGGACAGACTGGACCGTGCCAGGTCCTGCGGTGTGGTCGGCGCACGCATTGACCGGCTCCTTTATGGCTCTTCTTCTTCGACCTGTTCGATTGAGTGCTTGATCGCCGCCACAAACGCCGGGGGATCACTCAAATCGCGCTCGGTCACTTGGAATTCAGACACCAATATGCCGTCGCGATCGACGAGGATTAAGCGATATCCATGTTTCACGACACGAGCCTACACTAATCGGCTCAGACAAAACACCTATCATCTGGGGCGCTGGTGCGGTGAAGGGGAGGGCGAGGCTAAGCGCACGCCGCCGTTCGGCGTTCAGATCGGCATCCCAATTTTATTGTGTTGTGGGCTACACCGCCTTGCGAATGTATGGCTTATCGGATTCCGGTCGACGGCCATGGAACATGAACGTGATGCCATCCGACTTGAGATCTTGAAGATGGCCGGCTTCGGTATCAAGGATATGCAGTTGTTCTCGAAGCGCGACCAAGTCCAAGTCGGAAAGTTCTTCGCCGCGGCTGCGGAGTTTTCGGTAGATATTCTTGCTGTCGGAAATGAACTGTTTGACCAGGTGTTGCATATCCATAACGAGTCCTCCCGTCTCCTGTCGTGGTAATCGAATGAGCCATCAAGGCTCGTTCTACTATGTGCTGCTTTCGACAGAGGACGACCTGGGGAAAACCCTGGTTGGACTGATTCATGTGGCCCTCTGCGTTCGCAACTCCGAGAAGCCGGAAAGAACCGTGAGAGCCATGCTTGTTACGGCTTGGGAAGAGGCCTACAATTTGCCCCACACACCACTGTCCATTTCTCACACAGGAGGGCCACTATGCAGACCTACGTCAGCCTCGTGAAGTTTACGCAGCATGGACTTCAAACCATGAAGGACAAAGGCATCGAGCGGGCTGAAATGGTAAAGCAGACCGCCAAGTCGCTCGGCGGTAAGCTCGTTCAGGCCTATTACTGCCTCGGCGAATACGACGTCGTGGCCATCTGGGAATTCCCCGACAACAAGACCGCCATGAAAGCCGCCGTCCTCAACGCCTCGCTCGGGCACATTCAGATCACCACCCTACCCGCGGTCAACCGCGAGGAATGGAAAGGGTTACTCCAGCAGTCGCTTGGCAAGAAAAGATAGGAGATGAAGGGCCGTGCATTCCTCCCACGTCGCAACGAGGAGCATCTTCTTCGCAGGCCTTGCCCTCCTTGCGCTTGGCCTGTTCCCCGGCCGGGCGCCGGCGCAGGAGGAGCATCAGCATGATCGGGCACCCAACGTCATGGAGTACCTCGATCGCCTCGATCGTCCCGAGCGCGATCAGGACCAGAAACCGGCGCAGGTCGTCGAGGCGTTGGCACTTAAAGCAGGCCTGTACGTCGCCGACCTGGGCGCCGGCTCCGGATACTTTACCCGGCGGTTCGTGGAGGCGGTCGGCGACACAGGCAAAGTGTACGTGATCGACATCGAGCCCGAGGCCTTGAAATATGTAGAAGAGAGCCTTATCCACACGCACCGGCCGTTTGAGGCTGAATTCATCCTGGCCAGGCCTGACAACCCGAAGATTCCACTGGAATCGGTCAATCTGATTTTTGTCTGCAATACCTACCACCACTTGGCAGGTCGCACTGGACCAGGTCCGTGCCACGCCCGCTGCCCAAGAGCTGCTGAGTCTCTGCGCCTTCCTAGCCCCTGACGACATTCCTCGCCCCATGCTTGACAATCACGTCCAAGTGCTGCCCGAGCCGCTCCGC
>JAICVE010000171.1 GCA_025935475.1 Nitrospira sp.
ATGCGGGGATGCCACGGTCGTTCTTCTTTCGGGCTCAATGGTTTTTCTAGTATGATCCTGACATAGGCCTCGACGTACGACAGCTGTACGACTCGAGGCCTGTTTCCTTGAGGCCTTCAGATAAATGTTCCGTTTAACCATTTTCTCCGTGAGAGTAACTAAGGATATGCATTTTGTCATCGGCGCACTTTCTGTCCTTCTTCTTGTTCAGTCTCGGAACGCGTTGGCGATTGTCGGGGACGAGGCGACTCATGAAAGCGACCATCAGGAAGACATCATTGAGCTACCGGAAGTCCATGTCCACGGTCTACCGCTCAACAAGGACCAGCAAGGTGGACCGGTTCCAAAATCCACTCCTTGGCCAGGCATCCCGCCAGCGCTCGACGGCACCGTGATCGATGACTGGATGAAGGCGCGCATGCTGGTTTCGAAAGATGCCAACGTTACCGTTGTGATCCTCGAGCCTTGTCGGCATCGTGAGCTGACCGCCTCCGGGATCGCAGCGCTCAAGAAATGGACTTTCGATCCGCAGATGCACGGCGATGTGCCTGTCGATGGTGAGCTGACCGTCCGCATCCATTTCCATACGAAGTGAAGTCACGGGACCGACCGGATCGGTTTCCAATGGTTGACGAACGCGGCACGACGCTATATCGTCAGCGCCATGGACGTAGATACGTTCCTGACGCGGTCGATCAACCAATTGGCGGGGCAATCGTCCTGGATGGATTGGTGGTTTCTCTATTTGTCGAATCCAGACGTCTTGTGGGTTCCGGGTATCCTGCTGGGAATGTATTGGTTATGGCTGTCTTCCCGGGAAGCGCTAATCGGGGCGTCGGCTCTTGCCGCCTCGATCCTTCTTTTGGATGCTCTCGGTGCGCAAATCAAACACCTCGTGGCCCGTCCACGGCCTTGTGTGAGCATGTCGGATCTGCACCAGCTTCAGGCCTGCGGCAAGACGTTTAGTTTCCCGTCGAATCATGCCATCAATACGGCCACGGCCGCGGCCTTTTTACAGGTGTTATATCCTCGATCGGGATGGATCAGTTGGCCCATCGTCGGCTTCGTAGGCCTGGCCCGCGTCTACATTGGCGCGCATTACGTGACGGACGTGCTGGGCGGATGGATGATCGGAGGACTTTGCGGCGCCGGCATCGCCTGGCTCTTGCTGCAATGGCCTCAGTTCCGTCAGCGTGGGCTGTCGCCGATAGTCTCGACGCACGCCGACAGCTCTGCCCCGTAACGATCCACGTCGTACCCTCTGCCGATCAAGACAATGGCCTTCTCGGGTTCGTCTAGTAACATCACTGGGGTGACCGTCGCCTCTGCAGGCGGCGCGTACTGAAATTCGTGCAGCTCCGGTTCCTTGACAAAACGCACGAAGCCTTTTGCGCGTTCCACTTCCTTGGGTAATGTCTGGATCCACGAAAGGAATCGCGTGCGGTTCAACGGTCCTGCCAAGCGAATGGTCGTGGCGATTGGATGATAGAGGGCACGGGCAGTGGAACGCGGTCCACCGAACTCGACGTTGGTTGGCGCTGCATGCCGCTCTCCGGCCTCGGACTGTAGGAGCGCCGCGACGTCAACCCGTCCGTGGGTGGTCTCCCAGAGGCGCGCGTGAGGATTGCGTGCGAGGACCGAGGCTTTGAATTGTTCCCAGTGGCCGGGCACATAGAGGTCCAATTTGTTCAGGATCAACTCGTCGGCGCAGTGGATGGCCTGTTCCGTGACAAACACGCTCGATGGGCTCTGTGCCCCGGCGATAGGGTGGAGGAGCGCGATGACTTGTTCCAGTTGGGCGAGTCTGGCCGTGTAGAGGTCCGTCACGCCGTCGATCACCTCGGCTGGGTCCGCCAAGCCTGAGCACTCGAGGACGATCAGGTCAGACCCATAATCGCGCACAAGCTGTGCGATTCCCCAGGACAGATCTTCTTTGGTGTCGCAGCAGACGCATCCACCTGCGAGATTCATCACTTGCTCGGCAATGGTGCCGACCCGAGGCCCGTCAATGCTGATTTCGCCGGCCTCGTTCATGAGGACGCCCGCGCGTCGTCCGCGCTGTTTCCAATGTTCCAGCAGCCGCATGAGGAGCGTCGTTTTTCCCGCCCCAAGCGATCCGCAGAGCATATAGAAGGGAACGGGAGCGTGAGTCATGGACGTGCTAGTGATGGGCGTGAAGATGATCGGTGCGGTGTTGGCCCACCAAGGTCGTCAGGTCGCAGTGCACAGCATCTTTATGGGCGCAATGCGTTTCGAGCTGGATGGTGATGTGGGTAATCCCGAACTCCTGGGCGATCCGCCCGCGGATGTTCTTGAGTAGGTCGCTCGTGAGGGCGGGATGGTTCTCATCGACCAGAACGTGACAGGTCAGCATCACCAATCGCGGCTCGATGGCCCACACATGCAGATCATGAACGTTGTCCACGCCCGGAATCGCTTCGATGGTGCCTGCGATGTTCGAGGCGCTGACGCCCGGCGGTGTGGATTCAAGCAGGATTTCCAGAGATTCGCGGAAGATCGGCCAGGCGCCGCGGAGTATAGCTCCCACCAGCAGAAAGCTGACGAGGGGATCGAGAATGGTCCAGCCGGTCCATAAGATCGCGCCTCCGCTCAAGATGACGCCTAGCGAGACCCAGGCGTCGGACAGCATGTGCCAAAAGGCGCTCCGAATATTGAGGTCATCCTTCGCGCCGTGCTGCAACAGCAGCGCGATACCGAGATTGGCCGCAAAGCTGAGAGCGGCGATCGCCATGACCCACCCACCATTGACCGGAACAGGATACATCAGGCGTTTCACACCGATGATGGTGATGCCCAGGGCCGTGAACAGCAAGACGAAGGAACTGAGCAACGCGGTGATAATACCGGCTCGATGGTAACCGAACGTCCGCGCTTCCGTGGCAGGACGTGCCGTCAAGACATGGGCGTAGAGCGCGGCAAACAGAGCGCCTTGATCGATGAGATTGTGGCCGGCGTCCCCGATCAATCCGACGCTATTGAGCACCAGGCCGCCGACGAATTCTGCAGCGATAACGATTGCGTTCAGTCCGAGGGCGAGGTGTAAGCGTGATCGGAGATGGGTATATGTAGCGTCTCCTGTCATACGTCTAGTGTCGCATGAGCGGGTTGCGGCGGCAAGTTTTGCGGAACAGGGACATTAGAGGCAGTCATCATCCCTTACCAGAGGAACGAGATTTACAGTCGCTGCACTCGAAGCTTAATAGGAGTCGAGGTGCGGCTGCTTAATGCCGCGACGCGGGTTGCCGGCGTTCAGTGAGGACCGGGTTGATGGCGATTCCTATGCCGGAATTGCCCATGGAGAGATCCGTGACGACCACGCGAAGCGTGATGCCGTCCGGCGCATCGTTCGCTGTCGGAACGAAAAAGGGGGCCTCAAAACTGCTGCCTTCGCCGGAATAAAACATCTGGAGGCGTTCCACGATGCGGCTGCCGATCAGCACTTCTCCGTAAATGTTGATCTTGCGTGAATCCCAGTCTCCATGCGGTCGGACCAACGTGCCTGACAAAGTCCTCACGGACGCTCGCAGCGTGACGTCATCTTTGGCGATGAGCGCTTGGCCGGATTTGGGATGCTCGATCTGCACGATGTATCCGTAGAGATGGAGTACGATGCCGTCGTTGGTCAGATCATGTCCGGGAATGAGCAGCACAGTCTGGGAGGCCTGTTGCATGGAGGCCGGATGCGCCAGGGGCCCTTCCGCTGTGATCTCCACGAGCGTCGGTTTGCGGAGTTCCAAGGTCGTCGTGAACGCGGCCGCCGCTCGGGCGCTGTATACGGGCTCCTCCATTAGGTGGGGCGTCCGCATGATCTGGTTCTGATCGCCGGCCTCGCCCTGCTGGATACCGGTGGCGAGGACCTGTTTGGTCTCGAGATCCGTGATCGTGACGCGGGCGCCGCCGACCTCGCGCCCTATCACCATCGCGCCATGAGCCACCACACGGACGAGGATCCTGGTTGGCTTCGGGTCATTCAGATGTGGGTCAGTCGGCGGCTCGCCCTCAGCCGGTATGGCCGAGCAGGGCAGAGGAAGAACAAGCGCCAAAAGCGATACAGAGGCTATGGAGGCAAGCCACTTCATTTGACTTTCGTGCCGGGCTCCACGTCTTCGAGAAAGGTCGCCAACCCTCGCACCTCGCTGTCGCCGGCGGCCAGCACCATGCCCTGTGACTCGATGCCCATCAGTTTGGCGGGCTTCAGGTTGGCGACGATAACGATGGTTTTGCCGATCAATGATTCAGGCTCGTACCGTTTGCCGATTCCCGCCACGATTTGGCGTTGTTCTGTGCCGAGCGAGACCAGAAGCTTCAAGAGCTTTTCGGACTTCGGCACTCGTTCGGCACTCAACACTTTGGCCGTCTTGAGCTGAATTTTCTGGAATTCCTCAATAGTGATCTGCGCAGGGACAGCTGATGTCGGCACTTGGGCCGCTGCAGCGGTTGGCGCAGTAGCACCAGCGGTTGGTTGCGAGGCAGACGGTGTATCGCTCACGGATTTGGCTCCTTGTGATAGTGATAGAGTCGCGGCATGTCCGGTGACTGAAAGTGTGCCGGTTTGGGGTTGGATCCTGGGGAACAAAGCATTAGCTTTCTGAATCTTAGTTCCGGGACGAAGACGGTTCCATTGCCTGTCCCTAAACGGAATGGGAGTATTGAAATCCAAATTGATTCCCAATTGTTGGCTTATCGCTTCCGCTGTACTAGGCATGAATGGGTAAATCGCAATAGCTAAGAGACGAAGAGAATCCGCTGCTCTGTACAAAACTCTTTCCAACAACATTCGATTGCTCGGATCCTTCGCCAGAGTCCAGGGAGCATGAATTTCAAGATACTGATCAGCAGCCCTGACTAATTGCCAAATTGTTTCCAGCGCCCTACTAAACGCCATCTCCTGAATATCTGAATCCGCCAGCCTAAATGCGTCTAAGCCCGCCGCGGTAAGTTTCTCTTCCGTTTCAGTATCAAGCAGAGGAGGAATTTCTGGAATTGTTCCTCCGGCCGATCGTTCGACTAGAGTTAGTGTCCTACTTAAGAGATTACCAAGCCCATTCGCGAGGTCGCTATTTATGCGTGCCACGAGTGCTGCTTCCGAAAAATCACCGTCTTGTCCGAAGGGCACTTCACGCAATAAAAAGTATCGAAAGGCATAGACACCATATTTATCGGCCATTGCAAAGGGATCCACGACATTGCCGCGGCTTTTGGACATTTTTTCGCCGTCGACGGTCCACCAGCCATGCGCAAACACCGTTTCGGGGAGCGGCAACTCTAAGCCCATCAACATCGTGGACCAGTAGACCGCATGCGTCGTCAAAATATCTTTGCCGACGAGGTGCACGGAAGCTGGCCAATAACGATCGACTGAAGGCGACGGGAGCTTATATTCCAGCGCCGACAGATAATTCACGAGGGCGTCAAACCAGACATAGGTCACGTATTGCTTGTCAAACGGGAGCTCGATGCCCCAGGAGAGTCTGGACTTGGGACGTGAAATCGAGAGATCGCCCAGTTTTTGGGTCTGCAGGAATCCCAACACTTCGTTGCGACGGGATTCAGGACGGACAAAATTCTGATGGGTCTTGATGTGGTCGATCAGGCGATCCTGATATTGGCCCATCTTAAAAAAGTAATTGTGCTCGCTCAGCCGCTCCACTGGGCGTTTGCAGTCAGGACACAGGCCATCGGCGACGTCCTTCTCCGTCCAAAAGCGTTCATCGAACGTACAGTACCATCCCGTATATGAGTCCTTGTAAATCAACCCTTTATCATAGAGCTCTTGAAGGTACCGTTGAACGATCTTTTTATGCAGCGGATCCGTCGTTCTAATGAACGCGTTATTGGAGATATCCAATCGTGTCCAGAGCTGCTGAAACTGGGGGGCGAGCTTGTCACAGTGGGCTTGTGGCTCGATGCCGGCCTTGGCCGCAGCCTGCTGTACTTTTTGCCCATGCTCGTCGAGTCCCGTCAAAAAAAAGACATCCTGTCCACGGAGCCGCCAATAGCGCGCGAGCACGTCTGCGGCAATCGTGGTGTAAGCATGTCCGATGTGTGGGACGTCGTTCACATAGTAAATCGGGGTGGTGATATAGAAGGCTTGCTGATCTCGCATAAGGCTCTAGGCCGGCTGAGGCGCGGCGAGGAGTGCGTCGCGAAGCCGTAGCAGAATGTTTTCAAGCGCCATATGAAGGTTGAGATGCCTTGTCGCCTGTTGCTGTGTGTCTTCGATGTCGCGCAGGAGGTCCAGCAGGGCGTCGCTCTGTG
>JAICVE010000311.1 GCA_025935475.1 Nitrospira sp.
AATGCCGGCATCCGAATGTCCATAACCACAACGTCCGGCTGAAGCCTTTCCACAGCGGCAATGGCTTCTTCGCCATTGGCTGCCTCGCCAACCAGGTCCATATCATTATGTGAAGCTAGGATTTGTTTCAGAATGCGACGGACTAAGGATTCATCTTCTACAAGCAACACGCGTGTAGCTGCCATCGTTCACCCCCAATGTTAAAAGTGGGGAACTGAGCCATTTGATTATGGCACGGCTGAAGTCTATTTGGTGCAGAAAAAACGAGGGGTTACGTCCGCCTACAGCACCGTAGGCTGAGGCTGTCGGTTGCTCACCTATAGGAAAGCAGCTTAAGTTATTTCTCGTGTAATGTGAAGTCCTGCCAGGAGAGCCTTGCAACACCTTCACGGCTTGCCGTCGGCGAGAAATTTATCAGCGATCCGACCATACATTTCCTCCTCCACGGCTTCGGATTCTTCGTTAGTCAGTTCGAGTTTTAACAGGGCTTCGCACGCGCGCATGTATTCCTGAATGGGTTGGCGGTAATCAGGCATCGCGGAGATTCAGGAAAGGCTTAGCTACAAACCTTCCGTGTCTTACCCAGGGCGATGCCACAGCGGTCACAGCTTTCTGGATCGCTTTATCGAGTGTGTCAGCCGAAGTTAGTCCTTTGACCAAATATCCTCGAGCACCGTTTTCCAGCGACACGTATTCCATTGCGGGACTGTGCATACGAGTGAGAATGACCACAGCGATCTCTGGCCGCCTGCGATTGGGGACTGTGCCCACCAGTCCCGCATTGGCAAGATTCCCGACTGAGGGCTGGGCCCAGGTGTGTTCAGAACCGGAAGCTGATTTCGAGGAGATGCATGTCCACACCGTCTTTGTAGGGACCGTATGCGCCAGCATCCGAGAAATGTTCGCGGCGGTATTCTGTAAAAAATCCGGAAATGAAATTAAAACTGGCGCCGACAGTGCTGACGATTTGGAGCGGGCCTCCAAAGTCTCGGCCAGCGAATTTATAATTGCTGAAAAAGGCAGGTCCCGTCCCCGCGTCAATTGAGATGGCTTTCCCAAGGGTAGTGATGGCCCAGGGAACTAAATCGATCATGAGACCGGGTTGTGCATCGCGGGACGACAAATCATTCGTGATGTCTATTCGGGGGCCAACGGGGATGATCATCATGGGGTCCGCCCACGCCAGAGATGAGAACATGCCTGTGAGCATGATGGTCAACATCATGGAAGTCAGCTGCAGAGTGCCTAGACGCCCTCGCAGGCATTCCCTCAAGGAGGGGCACGCGACCATAAATAACCCACATTGTGGTTCTAACGTGGGCGCAATCGCCTGTCAGTCGGCCGCTGCAGGCGGAACGGATAAAAACAGTCTCGCTCAATTTCAAACCTTTCTATGCTAGTAGCACCCCTAGAATATCCTAATGGTTTTATCTACGTACACTCGACGGTTTTATTAATCGTGCTTAGCCCCGCCATGAGGCACACCTTTAAGCTCACACTTGAAAAAAAAGCGGAGGGGAAAGGCCACAGGGGTACTGCTGGATGACCCGTGATGGCGACCAGGGTGTTTTGGCACGAGGTTGGCACCAAAGGAAAGGAAGGGCCGATCAGTCCCGATCACTAAGGACCAAGGAAAGTGAGATCATCATCTCTCATGGTGTGTCACCGTCTCTAACGATGGCAGCGAGGAAGGCCATCCGTCCAGCCAGCTTGTATCGCCTTCTAGACGGTACATAATCGTGCCGTCTGCTAGAAGTCTGATCTCCCAGCGCTTGCCAGTCTCGTCTGTTTTAAGGATGAACTTTGTAGTCATCGACTGCCTTTCTCACAAGAGTCGGCGGTCAGGCCTTCCAGGAGGCCGTCGGCAGATGTGGGTGGAGTGGGATGCGAATACTAGACGGTAGACCAGTAGCGATCTGGTCAGAATTGCTCACTTGGAGAAAAATGCCGTTGGCTAGTACCGAGAGCCTGTCAGGCCCATATAGATCCCAATTATAGTGGAATCGTCGTCCTTCACACTGCCGATGAAATAACCGAGCAGGAAGGACACGGTGACTTGTTCAAGCGGGTTGGCTAAGGGAAAGGTCGGCAACCAACTAAGCGGCGCGTGCTTTTTTGCTCTGGGTGCTGGGACCGATCTTCGCAGGGGGCCGGCGTTTAGCCTTTTTGGCGGGAGGTCGGCGTTTAGCCTTGCGCCCTCCTCGAAATTCGGCTAGAGCCTTTGGGCCTAGAAAAAAGAACCCGATTACGAACGCAACCAATGTAGCGATCTTAAACATGACAGCATCTCTTCCCGGTCTTCAATGCCATGATACCGAGTGGATGAAAGGCACTATACCGGTAAAATCCCTAGCACATTGTCTTATGATCGCTTAACAGATGCTTGTTACCGCGCGATACAGTCATCACAGAGCGGGGTTTCTTCTTGTACGCAGAAAAGTTGCAACTCGATCTTCGACGTTCATTTCGGTCCCTCACTATCCTTCGAGCGGTCGCCTATCTTCGACATGAATAACATTCAGTTCTTTTACGTCCTGCCCACGCTTCGCTCTGCCGAGCAGACCAACCGCCAAATCAGTAGCTTTGGATGTTCCCTACCACTCTTGGAGAGACATAGGTCAAAATATGTTGATGACTCCCTGTCACAACCCATCCCGTATCATTTATGAGCTTAATAGTCGTGAAGTCACCGGCGGGAGAGCCGACATAGACGGGACCACACTCCTTCATTTGTTCAATCGCTCCATCTCAAGATTTTCGACTGACCCCGGATTATTTTCTCATGTGAGCGATTGTGACCAGACGCCCACTTGCCCATTCACACAGACTTGACGCAAGTGAGGTGCCTATATGCCACTTTCTACAGAATTGAGTGAGCCAAGAATCAAAGGATCAGACGAGAAGTACTGTCAGGAATGCGGGAGTCTCATCCTTGCCAAAGCAGAAATCTGTCCCAAGTGTGGCGTCCGTCAAGCCGTTACGTCACCTTCTGGCCGCAATCGCTTGACGGCGGCATTGTTCGCTTTGCTCCTCGGAGGCATTGGCACTCATAAATTCTACCTTGGCAAAGTTGGAATGGGCATCGTCTACTTGCTGTTCTGTTGGACCTTGATTCCTCTCATTGCTTCGTTGATTGAGGGGATTATGTACCTCACGATGACGGATGCGGATTTCGCTGTTACGTACGGGTAGATAGAAGGAGCAAAATGGTTCTTCAGGTAGTGGCGGTCTCTCTACTGCTCCTCGGGCTGGACGCGAGACGCAGACAGACTTTGAACGACGGACGCTGAATACCAACCGCCGGAGTGACTGATGATCGGCATCATTTCCGTTCGCTTCGTCATGGTAATGGGATTGGCTCTTCTCAGTGGGTGTGCGCCGGTCTACCTTCATCATCCCGAAACGGGCAAGACAGTTAAATGTGGGCCCTATTTTGAAGATCCTGCATCGGACGATTCGGCCAGGTTACTCAAGAGAGGGTGCATCGACGGTTATGAACGCCAAGGATATGATCAAATAAACGGTGGTTAGCGAAGCCGCTAGTGAAGCATCGTACGCCAAGTCTTCAAGCACAGGCCTCATATCGGAGCAATACGACTTTTTACGATCTCTCTCCATCCGATCAAATGGGATGGGAACAATCGGAAAACAACCTGGGATAAGCTCAAGAACGGTGTGGGGATACCTGCGTGCACTCCCACAAGACAAGTAAACTAGGTCGAAATGACCTGCGGTTTACAAAGTTCAGACAAGCCAACCTCAGACAACCTAACCCTCAAGAAACCACAAAGCAGGACGCTCTTCCTCCGAGGACCTCTCACTGCTATTCACATGAGCAAATTAGGACAGATATCGGGTTAGAT
>JAICVE010000332.1 GCA_025935475.1 Nitrospira sp.
AAGTCATGTTGCATTATCCCCGACCGCCGTTTCCCGATCAGCGCCAGCCGATGCCTGGCAAAACAGCCGCAATGAACCCTACGCCTGACCATGGCGAAACGTCCTACAAGGGCAGCGGTCGCCTCAACGGCAAGCAAGCAGTCATCACCGGCGGCGACAGCGGGATCGGGCGCGCGATTGCGATTGCCTACGCCAGAGAAGGCGCCGACGTGCTGATCTCCTATCTCGACGAGCACGACGATGCCCGGGAAACCGAACGGCTGGTGACGGAAGCCGGCAGAAGGGCCGTCCTGGTTCCTGGCGACATTCAGGACCCGGCTCGATGCCGCGCCATCATTGCGAAGGCCATCTCGGAATTGGGCGGCATCGACATCCTCGTCAATAACGCAGCGCATCAGGCAAGCTTCAAATCGATCGATGAGATCAGCGACGAGGAGTGGGAGTTGACGTTCAAGGTAAATATCCACGCGATGTTCTATCTTACCAAGGCCGCGGTACCGCACATGAAGCAGGGTAGCTGCATCATCAACACGGCGTCGATCAATTCGGATGCACCGAACCCGACATTGCTGGCCTACGCAACGACCAAGGGGGCGATCCATAATTTCACGGCGGGACTCGCGCAGATGCTGGCTGAGAAGGGTATTCGTGCGAACGCGGTTGCGCCGGGGCCAATCTGGACGCCGCTCATCCCGTCCACCCTGGCTGAGGACGCCGTGAAGAACTTCGGCAAGCAGGTCCCAATGAAACGCCCGGGTCAGCCCGTTGAGTTGGCTACTGCCTATGTCATGCTGGCCGATCCGCTATCGAGCTACGTGTCCGGCGCCACGATTGCCGTCACGGGGGGAAAGCCCTTTCTGTAAAAGCGTGCTTTCTTCACGTAGGAAGTTGGTTTGCTCGAATTTGCATAGAGGCCTGAAGAACGGCCACATCAGTCCACCGCCGACGGCGTCCGTTAGGAACGGTAAGGCCGCACGTTCGTTAGTTCCGACCACGTAGACGTTGAGTGAGAAGCCGCGCCGGCATTCGCAGCTGGCTCGCCCCTCGTGCAGGGCGGGAGAATAATTTGAGCAAGCGGTGGCCATCAAAGCTTTGGATTGTCCGGCACGGCGAGAGCGCAGGCAACGTAGCACGGGACGCCGCTCACGCTGCGGGGCTTCCGGACATCGCTATTTCCGCTCGGGAAGTCGATGTTCCGCTCAGTCCTCTGGGTCAGAGGCATTCGACGGCACTGGGCCGATGGTTCGCGGCGTTGCCTCCAGACGCAAGGCCGGAGATTGTGTTGAGCTCGCCATACCTTCGCGCTCAATCGACCGCAAAAGCCATCGGCAAAGCCGAGGGCTTCTCTAATAGCTTTTCCAACCTGATCATCGACGAGCGGCTGCGCGAAAAGGAATTTGGAATCCTGGATCGCCTGACTCGACTCGGGATTGAGCAGCGCCACCCCGAACTGGCTGCTTCGAGGCAGTTAGTAGGAAAATTCTATTACCGCCCTCCGGCGGGCGAAAGCTGGTGCGACGTGATTTTGCGGCTGCGAAGCGTCCTCGATACGATCAGCCTGCATCATGGTGGAAAGCACGTACTGATCGTGGCACATCAGGTGGTTGTGCTATGCATGCGCTATCTTCTCGAGAACATGGACGAGAAAACGATCCTTGCCATCGACGCGGAAGGCGACGTAGCCAATTGTGCCGTGACCGAATATGTCTTTGATGAGAAAAAAGAAGGGGATCCCTCGTGCTCACGAAGTACAATTTTGTCGCGCCGCTTGAACGGGAAGGGGCACCGGTTACATCCTCTCCCGACGCCAAAGTCGCCGCACGATGAGCGTCCCCGAGATCACCCGGGATTTTCTGCTCGCTCACCCGTTGCCGGAACCTGAAGTAGAAGGCGACAAACGGTCGAGGGGCCGTGTGCTCGTCGTTGCCCGAAGCGTAGATATTCCAGGAGCGGCATTGCTGGCCGGGCTTGGATCGCTAAGGGCTGGCTCCGGCATCCTGCAGATCGCCACCTGCCGTTCGAATGCCGCCCATCTGGGGGTGGCCATGCCGGAGGCGATGGTTATTGGATGCAACGAAACGAGCGGAGGCGGGATCGATCCGGAGAGCGCGGAACGGTTGATCAAATTGGGTACCGACTGCGACGCTGTTGTTATCGGACCGGGCATGACAGATCCCGCAGCGGTGGCGGAGCTTACCTTAGCGATGTTAAGGGATCTGAACGGTCCAGCATTAGTACTTGATGCCTTGGCATTTTCAACTCTCCGGGCTGATGAAATTCCGCAAGACCGTGTCGGCAAAATTATTGTAACGCCGCATTCAGGAGAGATGGCGACATTTCTCGACGTTCGTCGTGAAGATGTGGTCAAGAACCCCTTGCAAGCTGCTCGACGAGCGGCTGCCGCGTTGCCCGCTGTCGTCGCGATGAAGGGCGCCGAAACCTACGTCGTTGCCGAGAACGGCGAAGCTTGGCTTTCCCGAAATGGCTCCATCGGTCTGGCTACATCTGGATCGGGAGACACCTTGGCAGGCATTCTCGCAGGTCTCGTGGCCAGAGGCACGGAAGCCTGCCTGGCGACGGTGTGGGCAGTTTACATGCATGGTCAGGCCGGCCGAAATCTGACGATGAGACACGGCGCGTTTGGGCTCCTTGCGCGCGAAATACCCGGCGAGATACCGGCAATTATGCACGGGCTTAGTCTTTGATATCGACCGGCGGATGAAGTCGCGTACCGCGGAAAATTGCGAAGAACAAGGCGAGCGGGCTGGTGTTTCTCGGGAATGAAACCCGTCCACTACGTCGAGAAAAGCGACGCCTAAGCGAGCCGAGAAGGTAGGCTGAGTCGCGAATTCCGCTCGCCGTGCCTTATGAACCATATTTAGCATACGTTTATTGAACGCAGCCTCCGGTGCCACGATTACTCATGCTCACGACCGGAGGCGCTTGTCTGCCTTACACGGCGAGGAACATTTCAGATCAGCGTGAGTTCGTCTTGGAATGAATCCAAGAGGGTGACGCAATGACACGATCCGTCGAGGAACTGAGAAGAGAGTCCGAGCGTAACCGAGCGCAGCTGGCCATGACTGTCGATCGGGTGAGGGAGCAGATCACCGACACCGCGGAAGACATCCGTCACAAAGTCTCGCCGCAGCACATCAAGTCGGAAGTCTCCGATTTCATCAGCACTAAGGCCTCGAACTGGGTCGACTCGCTGAAGCAGCACGCCAGAGAGAATCCAATGCAGGCGATCGCGGCGGGAACCGCCATTGCAGTGCCCATCCTGCGACTCGCGCGTGGCTTTCCGCTACCGCTATTGATGATTGGGGCCGGGCTTGCCTTGACCTCGAAGACCGCACGTGAGCGAGCCGCGGAGGCGGCAGCTCCAGCGGCGGACAAGGCCAGCGAAATGATGGGCGACGCAATGGAGCGCGCGCAATCGCTTCAGGGTGACGTTCAAGAGGTAGTCGCTTCCGCACGAAGCCAGGTTACCGGTGCAGCCAACAAGGCGAAAGATGCCGCC
>JAICVE010000097.1 GCA_025935475.1 Nitrospira sp.
CACGCACGCGATGAAATGAGACGGTTGAGCAGGAAGATACACGAATGCGCTGGGAGGCACTGGGTGCAGGACTTAGGTGTTTCCCTAGTACATGGCCATCGAACCGGCCCCGTATGATTTTAAGAGGTGGTGGTGCCTCTAACTATCACAATCAAGGGGAGGGAGAAGGCCATGAAGACTGCGACGTTCGGTGCATTCGTGATCGCCGGGGCGTGCCTGTTTGCGGCAGGCACGGCGTTCGCTCAATCGGGGTCCGGAGGAGGTTCGGCCGGATCGGGGTCCGCTGGTTCTGGTACAAGCGGGATGACGTCTCAAGGCCTGGGTTCCGAACCTGCTGGAATCGGTGAACGAGGGACCGGGCAAACACAGAGTACCCTGGAGCGGTCCGGGGCCTCGGGACAAAAGGGTATGACGTCTGAGCCGGCCGGCATCGGAGAGAAAGGCACGGGGCAGACCCAGAGTACGATGGAACGGTCGGGTCTTGGACAGAGCGGAACCGCACAGAGTGGATCACCTCTGCCATCGGGAGTGGGAGAGCAAGGCACTGGGCAGACCCAGGGCACGATGGAACGATCAGGCGGAAAGAGCAGTTCCTCGCAAAGCGCGATGGATCGTCCAGAGCGGTAACCCTTGAGTCAGGCGGGGCGCCGGAGTCATCCCGTCGCCCCGTTCGGCTCAGGCTCATTCTCGACGTATTTCTTCAGCCCATCCAGCATCATCTTCCAGTTCTTCTCCGAATGCATCCGTGCGGCTTCCGTGGCGTTGTGATCTTGAGTGAGCGTGACGTCGGTCGCTGTTCCGTTGCCTGTCAGATCGATGGTGACCGTATGGTAATGTTCGGGGGTGTGGGGAAGACCAGAGAGAGGGCTGTAATGACTGTACTGAAGTCTGTGTTCGGGCCTCACTTGAAGAAGGGTACCTTTGTCTTCATAGGATTTTCCCTGCCATTCTCCTTTCCACGATATCGGGCTGCCTTCACGCCAGTCTGAATCGACGCGCGCACCGAACATATATTCTTTGATCGCGTCTGGGCTGATGAGCGCCTGCCAAACGGCATGGCGAGAGGCTTTGATGGCGATCGACACTTTTGCGATGAAATTCTCGTTCATGTTGCCTCCATTCTGTTCCTGTACACCCTCGACTTGGTGGATCTGAACCAACTGTCATGGCATGGGTTGTGCTGGATTACGTCAACCATTAACAGGGGGAATTCCGCGGTTGACAGTCCCGTCCAAGAAGCGTAGTGGTGGAATGGTTCGCTGACTCCCTCCCAATGTTTCCGAACCAGGAGGAGGTCGCCATGACAGACCTGATTCCACCGGACTACAAAGGCCCGCGGAGGCGCGGGCGGACATCCCGTCAATCACGCTAGCCGTCTCACACAGTCACGGCCGTTCCCCAAGGGAACTTCTTTCGATGACAAGAGCCGGTGCAGAGCATCAGGCCGGCGTGATGAACACAAGCTCCTGGGGGAGAAGCGACTCTCCCGCTTGATGCATCTCTCAGAATGCCCGCTCTGACACGGGTCCCAAGCCAACACAACGACATAGACTTTTCGGCGTCATAAGCGCCACACACGGGCGGCCTCCACGTAGGTGAAGGGTCGCCCGTGTCGTTTGATCCGATCTCTCTAAGGAGGAAGCCATGCGTGTCCACGATGTGATGTCCACAGGCATTGTGACGGCGTTGAAATCCGATACGGTCAGGTCCGTCGTGGTGAAGATGATGCATCGCAACTGCGGAGCCATTCCAGTCGTTGAAGGCGACAGTCGCCTCATTGGCATGGTGACGTTACGCGATGTCTTGCTGCCGCTGTATCCCAACTATGGCGACTACATCCACGACAACGTGCATAGTAGGGATTTTGTGGAAATGGAAGCTGGCTACCTGGAGGTGCTCGGAAAGAAAGTGGAAGAGATCATGACGTCGAATCCCCTCACGGTCGCTCCCGATGCTCCGATCCTCGAAGCCGCTTCCTACATGGGCCTGAAGAACTTTCGACGCATTCCCGTTGTCGACAGACAGAAGCTCGTCGGCATGCTCAGCATTGGCGACATCAACCGGGGACTCTTCTTTGAGTCGGGCATGAAAGCCTAAAAATGGCGACACGGGACGTGCGCTTTGGCATATCTCACCCGGCCCGCCCTGCGTGCTTTCTCACCCACCCCGCCCGGCCTGTCCAGACACAGGCCCTTCCACAAGGACGTGCGCTTTCCCCGTTATTCCCACGTCGTCCATTGGCCGAGGGCGTACATGATGGTCTCGTAAATGGCGAGGACCTGATTTTTGCAAACGAACGCGGCCGCCCCGGCGGTCCTCATAGCGCTGTACTTGGGCGGAGAAAAGTGTCCCGTGAGGCAGATGATGACGGTCTGCGGGCAGGCCTTTTTAATACAGTGGGTGGCTTCAATGCCATCGAGATAGGGAAGTCCGATATCCATGAGGATCACGTCGGGTTTATGCACAATCGCCATGGCCACCGCCTCTTTCCCGTCTCCCGCTTGACCAACAATCTTCACGTCCGAATGCTTCTCAAGGATGTCTTGGAGTAATTGACGCGTTCCCTGATCATCGTCCACGAGAAGGATGCGGTATGGTGAGCCTGGATCGACCGAAAGTCGCTGCGGCGAGTGATCTGGTGACACGAAACCGTTGTGCGTGTCTTGGTTGCCGAAGACCAGCATGACGATCTCCCCTTACGAGAATAGATGAAAGATGAGTGCGTAGGCCGTTGCTTACAGTCCTATACTCTTTATAAAGGGGTCCGGTCCGAAGGCTGCCTAGGAAGAACCCCAAATCGACCACCTTTCTTGCCTTCGCCTCATCGGCCTCAGATTGCGCCCTTGCTGCGATGGCAAATTTCCAACCGATTTCCACTGGGATCCTCAAAGAACACGGCATAGTATCCCGGTCCTTCGTCATACCCCGGTCCTTCGATGTGCTGGGCGCCTGCGTGGCGGGCAATCTCAGCCAACCGATCGACGTCTGCTGTGCTCTCAGCCCAAAACGCGATACGGCAGCCGTTTGCCCGGTGCAGCGGCATTTCAGTGATCCCAAAAAAGTCCGCCGGCCCGGCCGGCTGGATGGATTCGAACTGCAGCCATCCCTCGATGGTCACACGGCGCGTGAAGCCCAGTGGGGGCAACAGCGCTTCATAGAACGGTCCTGCTTCGGCGAGACTGTGCACGCGGAGATCAATGTGATCGTATCGTCGTGTCATAGCCGTGATGCGACGGAGGGCAGGTCTGCCACATAGGAGACTATCTCTGGCCTATCGGGCTGCGACGGTTCTCAGACGGGCGTCACGGAGCATCTTCTCTTGAATCTGGTGGACCGCCTCAGTGAGCGCGCGGTTGAGGCGCTCGCCGGGACCGAACTCGCCCGTCGGATTGAAGTTTTCGTCGAAGGTCGATGACCCGCGATACGTGCCGATCAGCTTGCCGTCCCTCGTCAACAGAAACAGTGTGAGATCGGCTTCGCCATTGGTGGCGTGGGTTTTCCAATTCAGGATATCGGCCGCGATCTTGCCGGCATACGGTAAAGGGACTCTCGTCCACATCCGTGGTCGGTAATGCTCATAGAGCGAATTGATCCTTCCCGTGAGAATCAGGTCCGGATTCCTGTCGAAGGGTGTGATTTTCGAGAAGACGCCGGCTTGATCGAAGGCGTCCATCAGTTCGTCTCGGACCTGATGGGCGAGCTCTCTTGGCGGCACCTGCTTCGCGTCTGGGCCCGTCAGACCGAAACTTTCCTTCCCGGAAATCAGCGCCGGCGCAGGATACATATCGTGAAACTCTGCCGTCGCATCGATGATGGGGCGGGCTTCAGGCAGTGAGATATCCGGAACGAATTCCGCTTTCGTGCAACCGGCTGTCGCCGCGAGCAAAAGCCCGGACGCCAGCAACCAGTGCATGCGGTGGCGCGGGATCGTGCCGTCAATCGACGACACGCTGGATCGTCGAGGCGTAGCCATCTTCCGAGACGTAAGCCTTGACCTGATCGCCGACGGCCACCTGGTCCATTTTCGTGTGGTCGTCGACTCGGACACGTCTTGACTCTCCATCGTCACTCCTGATCGACACATACTTGTTGCCAATGTCATTGACCCGGCCTTTTATCGATTCCTTCGAGATACGTTCGCTCACGGTAGGCGACGCGGCTCGACGTTCGGATGCATTTTTTGCGCATCCCGCTGCTGTCAGTTGCAGGGCCATCACCAAAGCCAGCAACACGACTAATGGAGTCTGCATGAGGCACCCTCCTTCATTCTTTCTCCATTGACTCTACCGTTAGCGCCCCCGCCTCAGCCCTCGGAACGTCCCCAAGGAGGAACAAAAGAATTACTTGATCGTCTGGACCTCCTGGCCTTGGCGGTGTGATGCTTTCCCACTACAGATCGAAGGCTAGGGTAGCTAGCGAAACCTCTAGGTGTGTTGGGAACACTAGATAAGACAAAAGGTTACGCATTGAGTAGGGTGGCATGTCGCGTGCAATTTCCCTGGGGAAGCTAGCCTTTATGATCAAAACATTGAATTAATTTGAAAGGACGGTCCACATGAAAATCGCACAAATCGCTCCGCTTTGGGAAAGCGTGCCCCCGCGCCTCTATGGAGGCACTGAGCGGGTGGTGTCCTATCTCACAGAAGAGCTCGTCCGCCAGGGCCATGAAGTGACGCTCTTTGCCAGCGGAGATTCACAAACCGCAGCCCACTTGAAGCCCGCCTGCCCTCACGCACTTCGGCTCAACAAGGGCTTGGTCAATCGGGATGCGCCGCTCATTCTTATGCAGGAACAGGCCTTGGGTGCGGAAGCCGACCAATTCGACATTGTGCATTCTCATCTGGACTTTTTGAGTTTTCCGATGAGCCGGCGCTGCCCCACGCCGGTATTGACGACGTTGCATGGCCGACTGGACTTGCCCGAACTCGTCCCTATCTTCCGCGAATATGGCGATATGCAGCTCGTCTCGATTTCGGATGCCCAACGGCTGCCGTTGCCCAATGCCAACTGGCAGGCGACCGTCTATCATGGATTGCCGGATCTGTATGTGTTTCACCCCACGCCGGGAAAATATCTGGCCTATCTTGGGCGGATTTGCCCTGAAAAGCGGCCGGATCATGCGATCGAGATCGCGAAGCGCGTTGGTATTCCGCTGCGGATAGCCGCGAAAGTTGATCCCGCGGATCAGGAATACTTTGACACGCAGATCGCGCCGTTGCTGGATCATCCGCTGATCGAGTATTTGGGCGAGATCAACGATGTGGAGAAGTGCGATTTTCTCGGTAACGCCGCCGCCGTACTGTGCACGTATGACTGGCCGGAGCCGTTCGGCATCGTCTTGATCGAAGCGCTGGCCTGCGGCACGCCCGTATTCGCGTACCGCCGCGGATCAATCCCCGAGATCATCGAAGACGGTGTGACGGGATTCGTGTGTGACAGTCTGTCCGAAATGGTCGCGAAGATCGACGAGCTGCCGCTGATTCACCGGCTGGCCTGCCGCGAGGCATTCCAACGCCGCTTCACGGTGGAGCGGATGGTCAAGGACTATCTCGAGGTCTATGAGCGGATGGCGACAATACCCGCCCGCACACATGCCTTGGCGAACGGCAGACCACTGCGCGCGGTAGGACGCGCGCACCTCAGTGAATTGGTGACGCCTCACGGCACGGCCTGAGCACGTTAGATCAGTGAGAACCCTTACCAGCGGTGGTTTTGCAGCCGCTGGAAGGGGTTCTCCCTGATCCCCCACCGTACCTGGCCGGCGACAGCTCGACAGCATGACCAGCACCATAGAGCACGCCGGCTCTTTCGATAGTTTCTCGCTCCGCCTGGGCCCTTCGCCTACCATAGGTCGGCCTTCCATCCTTCCGTAGGATAGCGCGGCTTCGTCCATTCTCGTAGCATGAGGCTATGGGAACTCCTGTGCAACGCCTGCCGTCTGTATTGGCAACGGCCGCCGCGGTTGTGCTGAGTCTGTCGTTGGAAACCGGCTGCCGGCCTCCGACGCCGACTCCTATTGCGGCCGATACTCTTCCGCTTGACCTCGTGACCATGGACATGCCCGTGCCTCAGCACGTGCGGCGATTGGCGGTCTGGTATCCCAGAGCAGGGGAGCAGGAGCTTGCATATGGGTATACCAGACTCGAAGAAGCCACTTTTCAACTCAAGCGGCAGCGGTCTTGGATCAAGATCGTGGATCGGCGCAATGTGGATCAGCTCACGGAGGAGCAGCGCTTTCAGCTCTCAGGAAGAGTGGCGGACGACAGCACCGTGCGGGTAGGAAAATGGATTGGCGCCGACAGTATGGTCCTCTTTCGCATTGAAGGGCCGACGTGGAGGGAGCGGCTACTGGCCCGCATGTATGGGAAGATGCCGCCCTTTGTCGTCTCCAGCAAGATTATTTCATTGGAAAGCGGCGAGGTACTCTACCACGATGTCGTGACCGCCACGCCGGTTCCGGCCTCGGGCGAATGGAGTGAATACGCGAGTGATTACGAATTGCGTCCCGCCATGCATGCGGCGCTCGATCAGGCCCTCTCGACTGCCATTCTGCATCTCCACCGCTCATTTCGCTGAAGCACGAGGCTCGCTTCCAGTTACCTGAGCGTTTTCGGCCTCCGGCTATTCCCGGCCCTGACAGACTGGGACACGAACCAGGCATAACATAAGGCGAGCAACACGTAGTTGGGAATCAGGATGGCGGGGTTCATCCATTGCCAGCCGTCGAACTTCCAACTGAAGAGCGGCCAGAAGACTGGAGTTGGAAAGAAGCTTGAGGAATGTGTCGGCACGTCAACCAGCACATGCAGCCCCCAGGCTCCGAGTTCCCACACCGGCCGCTTTCGGAGGGCCCAGACGACGAAAAACACAGCAAGGAAGCTGATCAAGCTATGCGTCACGTTGTAGAGATCGTGCACATACTGAGGAAGGGAAGACTCCGGCGGCGTTCCATGGCTGAAGTCTGGTCTCTCCGCCATGCCGAGCGCGACGGCGAGATACAAGATTCCGAAGGACAGGAGATCCGGCGCCAGGCCGAGCACAAAGGCCAGCCAAAAGCTTGGCCGGCTTCTGCGCCCGAACGTGATTGCCCCCCACAGTCCGTGTGAAAGGATGTCCATTGTCTTCCCCCTTGCCCAATTGCGTGCCCTTCCCTACGATACCAGATGATCAGCGCAAGACCGACAGCCATGATCAGGCAGAGGACTCAATTGCGAAAGCGTTCATCAGAGGCCATACTGAATGATCATGCCATTGGCCCCAACTCCCATGATGATGAACATGCTCCTCGTAGTGGTGCTTCTTGTCGGATTACCGCTCCTCGGCGTCCTGCTTGCCGGTCAGCCCATTCGGCCCTATCTTGAATTTCCCCCACAGACCCGATTTGTGCATCCCACGCCGTTCTCTTGGCCGATCTTTGTTGGTCTGGCACTGCTGATTGCGTTGACGGTCGGATCGGTGGTCGTGCGAATGGCGAGGTTGCGTGTCTCGGTGCCCAAGCCGCTGAGAAGGGCCTTTGGGTTCCCCTGGTGGGGCTGGCTGGGAGCAGTCCTGACGCTGTGTTCATGGGTGCTGGCCTGGAATCGTTTTCCCTGGTTTGCGGCTCTCCAACCCCACACTTTCACGCCTCTATGGCTGGGCTACATCCTCTTGGTCAATGGTTGGACGTTCCGTCGCACCGGACACTGCCTGATGCTGGACCGGCCGCGCCTGTTGCTCGCTCTCTTTCCAGCCAGCGCGGCATTCTGGTGGAGCTTTGAATATCTCAATCGCTTTGTGCAGAACTGGTATTACGTCGGACCACAGCCCTTGACTCCCTGGCAATATGTTCTTCATGCCACTGTGCCGTTCTCGACAGTCCTGCCTGCTGTGCTCAGCACGATGGAACTCTTGGCCTCGGTGTCGGGCGTCACGGCTGGAATGGATCGGCTGCCGGCTCTCGGCTGGCCGAAGCCGCAATGGTCGGGTTGGGCTCTGATCGTGTTCGCGAGCGCCGGGCTCATTGGAATCGGTACCTGGCCCCAGGCACTATTTCCAATCGTGTGGGTAGCCCCGCTGCTGCTGATCACCGCCCTGCAGATCCTCAGCGGGAGAGAGACAATCTTCTCGCGACTCACAGAGGGGGACGCGTCTTCATTGTGGCTCGCGGCCGTTGCGGCGCTGGTCTGCGGCTGGTGGTGGGAGATGTGGAACTCCAAGAGCCTGGCTCATTGGGAGTATGCCATCCCTTCCGTGCATCGCTTTCAGCTCTTCGCGATGCCAGTGCTCGGGTATGCCGGCTACCTGCCATTCGGCCTCGAATGTCTGGCTGTGACCCAATGGCTGTTCCCGAGCCACTATCGGGACATGATGCGGTCTTTTTCGAGGAGCGGTCGTTGGGCTCGAGGAGACGAGCGTCATTCTGAAAGGCCACCGCTCGAGCAGCAGAGAATCCGAGGCAGCGGGGACGGTTACTTCACGGTGTGGGTCTTCTCGGCCATTTCCAGCGCCACGCGGCGCACGTCTTCCGATAAGACCTGATGGGTCTGATCGTCCACCCGCACCGCATACTGGCCGCGCCCGACTTCCTTGCCGCCTGGAGATTCGAACAGCTGAGCCACGATCTGCGTCACGAGATAGTGTTTCGAAAACCAACCCGAGTTACCGTGCGAAACAGTAGCCGGCGCCCAGAGCACATAGACATAATCCACGCCGAGATGCTGCTGCAGGTCCTTGACACGTCCCACGTCCGTTTTGGCGTAATCCACATCGATTTCGAAATAGGCCGACTTGTAGGGGCCCTTGACCAACTGCGGATAATTGGGAACAACCTGGGCGATTTGCCTCTGTGAAAGTACGTGAAACCGGCTCGCCTTCCCCAGTTCCTCACCCAAGGCCTGGGCCACGCTG
>JAICVE010000204.1 GCA_025935475.1 Nitrospira sp.
CATATGTTGATACGTCGGCATCCCCCACGCACGGACGAACGCGCGTGGTTCGAGTTTACGAAGCGTGAGCTCATTGTTTCTGATTTTTCGCTCCTGCTCGGCGATCGGCGGCATCCCCATGCATCCAGACAGCACGCCGAGCCCGGCCATTGCGATCAGCACGGCTGCCAACGGGCCATACCGACACCTCACATGAGCCTCCGGCTCTTCGGCTCCGCCACCTTCACAGGTTGACACAGGTCACACTGGCATAAGCCGCGCAGCAACTTATAGGAATAGATGCCGGTATCGTGGCCGTCGCTCCATTTAAACTGAAGCGCATATCGACCGACCGACTCGATGTCCTGCAGCATGATCAGCAGCGGCACATCGTCATTGTTCAGCCTACGCACGCCTGTCCATTCGTCAACGCAGGCCGCGCAAGGGCAGTGAAGTCGAAGATGGCGAACCGGATAGACGCCGTGGTGCCCGTCGCTCCATTCGATCCCGAGCACGCCCTTGTCCAACCAGGACAAGTCTTTAGGTTCAAGTTGAGTGTCAGCCATGTGCACTGGTTTCGCTCGAACAGCGATCACATCGATGTCGCCAAAAAATTCACAGGGGGGAGGCGTTTTCCGGCCACCACCGTAACATAGCTCTCTATGGCGTCTTCTATCTCGCCTCGAACCTGGCCGGCTGCCTTCAGCCGCGTGACCATCGTCGGCGCCAGCCGCAAAGCTTGCTGAAGAAACGCCAGGCTGCCGCGTGATAAGGGCAGGCATGGTACCCGTTGCCGGGCCGCGCAGGTCACACAGACGAGGCCGCCGGATGCAGGAGAAAACTGCGGATCCTGAATCTCTTTGGTCTTCCCACAGCCCGCGCAATGGTCGGTCTGGGGGCGAAAACCGGTCAAGCCCAAGAGTCGAATCTGAAATAGTAACGCGGTGAGCGCCGGATCGTCGCTCGTGACCAACGTACGCAGCCCCTGCTCCAATGTCTCAAAGAGATGCGGGTCGGGATCGCCATCCGGTGTGACAGCACCCACGACATTGGCCATTCGAGCGGCCGCTGCCATCATCGTCAAATCCTCGCGGAATCTCACAAACGGTTCGATCAAATCGACCTGGGAGACCCGATACAGTGTATCGCCGGATTTTTCAAAGAGATTCAGGTCACACAGGGTCAACGGTTCGAGCGCAGCCCCCATACGACTTTTTGGTCGCCTCGCCCCCCTTGCGACCGCACGAATTTTTCCCAAATGCTTTGCATAGAAGGTGACGATGCGGTCGGCCTCGCCCCACTTGCGGCTTTTCAAGGTGATCGCCTGCGTCTTCACCAACGGCATACAGTCACCCAGCAAACGTAAGCGATGCAAAAAGAGACAATCCGAAGCTCGCCACTATCGGAGATATTCCATAAAGATGGTGGCAAGCGTAAGGTAGATGGTGATGCCCGTGATATCGTTCGCCGTCGTCACGAACGGCCCGGCCGCAACGGCAGGATCGACGCCCATGCGCTTCAAGAGTATCGGCATGAACGTGGCCATGCTCGTGGAGACGAGGAATGCCGTGATGAGCGAGACTCCCACGACCACTCCGAGAAAGCCTTGATGCCAAATCCAACCGACCAGCGACAATATGATGCCGCAAGCCACACCCATCAACAGCCCGATCTTCACTTCGCGGAAAAAGACGTTCCAGACGTCGGTCACCTCGACCAACCCGGTTGCGAGGCCACGGATAATGAGCGTCGACGACTGAAGTCCAACGTTACCGCCCATGGCGGCAATCACGGGAATGAAACTCACGATGGCGACGACTTCTTGGATCGTATAGCGAAACTCCCAGAGGATGGCACCGGAAAGCAAACTGCCGACGAGGTTGGTGAATAGCCATGGGAGCCGTACCTTGGCCGCCGCAACGCTGGAAGACTTGGAGACGGCCTCCTCTTGCACGGCGCCGGCCATCTTTAACATGTCTTCGGTGGCTTCTTCCCGGATCACGTCCACGACGTCATCGACCGTAATGATGCCGACCAGCACACCGTCTTTGTCCACAACGGGAATGGCGAGGAGATTGTAGCTGGCGACCTGCCGCGCAACCTCCTCCTGATCCATGTCCACCGTGACGCTGATGACCTCACGGGTGGCGATATTCTTGAGCGGGGTCGCAGGCGGCACCGTCAAGAGCTGGCGCAGCGACAGGACTCCCACCAGATGATCGTCCTTGTCGGTGACATAAATGTAGAAGACCATCTCAGCGTCCGTCGCCTGTTGTAGGCGCCGGATCGCATCCTGCGCCGTCGCGTCTTCAGACAGCGCAAAAAACTCCGTGGTCATGATGCCGCCGGCCGTATCTTTTGGATACTTCAAAATGTCGGCGACTTCTGTCGAGTCCTCGGTGCGCATCAGCGACAGAATTTCCTTCGCACGCTCTTCGGGCAACACACCGAGGATGTAGGCGACGTCGTCGGGCGCCAGGTCCTTGATCAACCAGGCGATATCGGACTGGAGCAGATCTGACAAGACCTGGGTGATGCTGTCCGTATCGAGCTCGGAGAGAACCTGCCCGCGCTTGGACTCACCGCGGACCAATTCAAAGACTTCGCGCTTTTCCTTTGGAGAGGAGAGATGGACGATAACTTTGGCAATATCGGCAGGATGCATCCGGCCCAGCATTTTTGCCAGGTTAGTGATCGCCCCTCGTCGCAAGAGGCGTTGTACAGACAAGAGCACGATATCGGACTTGGTCTGCCCTCGCTCGCCTTGCTCCCTCAAGGCATCGCGCAAAACATCTTTGTCCCCGACACGGGGTTTCGGCTCGAGGGAACGGACTTCAGGTAGTTTTTCCATCGGCTGCATCACTGACTTGCTAATACCCCAGTTCGATGAGCACGTGCTCGTCTTCGCGCCACGCCTCCCGCACTTTCACCCATAGCTGCAAAAAGACCTTGATGCCGAACAGTCGTTCCATCTCGATCCGGGCCTCGGTGCCGACTGTTTTCAGTCGCTCCCCGTGTTTCCCAATGACGATGGCTTTGTGCGACTCCCGTTCGACCAGGACGGACGCACTGATGCGTGCCAGTGTGCCTTCCTCGACGAACTCGTCGATCTCGACGGCCAATGAATAGGGTATCTCTTCACGCGTCTGGCGCAACAGTTTTTCTCGAATCATTTCGGCCGCCAGCGTCCGCATCGTTTGGTCGGTCACTGTCTCATCATCGTAGGCCCCTTCGCCTTCGGGAAGATACGAGACCGTGACAGCCACAAGACGTTGCACGTTATCTCCTGTCTGGGCCGACACCGGCACGACCTCGGTCCAGGCACACATCCTGGCATACGTCTCGATCACCGGAAGCAGCTTCATCTTGTTCACAAGGTCGACCTTGTTCAGGACAAGGATGACGGGGCGCGGCTGTTTCTTCAGAGCCGCCTTCACATGGTCCAAGACAAGGAGATCGCCGGGTCCCGGCAAACTCGTGGCGTCCATAAGCACGAACAGAAGATCGGCCTCTTCCAACGTCTCTACTGCCGTGCGGACCATCCGACGATTCAGGAGATGCTGCGGCTTGTGCAGTCCCGGCGTATCCAGCAACGCGATCTGGGCCCCCTCTGCATGCACGACGCCGAGAATCCTCGTTCGAGTCGTCTGGGGCTTATCCGAGACGATGGCAATCTTCTCGTTCAGCAGGCGATTCAGTAATGTGGACTTCCCCACGTTCGACCGACCGACAATGGCTACCGTGCCGAACTTCATGGTCGGACACGCTCCTCGGGACCATCCGGCACCACCTGATAGACCGTTTCGCCTTTACGAACATAGCCAAGCCGTTCCCGGGCCAACTGTTCGATCCGGGCAGGATCATGCTCCAACCGATCGATTTCTCCGCGCAAGACCGTCGTGGTCCGCTGCAGGTCTTGGATGTCCCGTCCAAGCTGTTGGGCATGGTCGCGCATGGAAAAATAGCGTGGAATCCCCATTTCACCGAAGAAGAGGGCCAGCAACAGCAGGAGGCACATGCCGGCGCCGATATACTGTGCACCGATGACCCAGCGCCGCTGCCAGTCCAACCACTCCCGCCCGCGATTGCGTTTAACGATCATACAGTTAATCTCACCCACCCACCGCGGCAATCTTTTTCACCCGCCCACCCCCGATTGCTTCGCAATCGATTCCCCAGGACGCGCCACTCCGCGATTCTCATTAGGCTCGACCAGGCATCGCCTCCCGACCACGATAGACGGCGGCACTTCCCAACTCTTCCTCGATCCGAAGCAATTGATTGTACTTTGCCACACGATCGGTCCTGGACAATGACCCCGTTTTGATGAGGCCGCTGTTCGTCGCAACCGCCACGTCGGCAATGGTGGTATCCTCGGTTTCCCCTGAGCGATGGGAGATAATTGCCGTGTAGCCAGACCGTTTGGCTAATTCGATGGCTTCCAGCGTCTCGGTCAAGGTGCCGATTTGATTCAGCTTGATCAGAATCGAGTTGCCGATGCCTTCATCGATGCCTTTGGCGAAGATTTCAACGTTGGTCACAAAAATGTCGTCGCCGACAAGCTGCACCCGCTTGCCCAGCTTTTCAGTCAGCATCTTCCAGCCTTTCCAGTCGACTTCGCTCAAACCGTCTTCGATCGAGAGAATTGGGTAACGATCGAGCAGCTTCGCGTAGTACGCAATCATCTCCTCCGAAGAACGCTCCCGTTGTTTCTCAGCTTCCAGCACGTACCGATTCTTGTCGTAGAGCTCGCTGGCCGCACAATCCAACGCCAGCGCAATGTCCCGTCCCGGCTGGTAGCCGGCCTCTTCGACCGCCTGCATGATCAACGTCAGCGCTTCCTCATTGGATTGCAGATCAGGGGCAAACCCGCCCTCGTCGCCGACGGCCGTGCTGAGCCCCTTCTTTTTCAACAGCGCTTTCAGGGAATGGAATACCTCCGTTGCCATTCGCACGGCTTCGCTGAAGTGACTGGCGCCGACCGGGACGATCATGAATTCCTGAAGGTCCAGCCGATTGTCGGCGTGGGCGCCGCCGTTGATGATGTTCATGAGCGGAACTGGCAGGACCCGCGCATTGGTTCCACCCAAGTACCGATACAGCGGTTGGCCGGTCTCACTGGCGGCCGCCTTGGCCACCGCGAGCGAGACTCCGAGGATTGCATTGGCGCCGAGCTTGCCCTTGGTTTTCGTTCCGTCCAACTCGATCATCGCCTGGTCGATGCTGACCTGGTCGAAGGCGTCTTTCCCTAACAGCTCGGGCGCGATGGTCTTGCCGATATTGGCCACCGCCTTCGATACACCCTTGCCCATCCAGCGCTTCTTATCGCCGTCACGTAGTTCGATCGCTTCCTTCTCACCGGTCGAGGCCCCGGAGGGAACTGCGGCACGGCCTTTGGCGCCACTTTCCAGCGTGACCTCCGCTTCGACCGTGGGATTTCCCCGTGAATCGATGACCTGCCTGCCCTTGATGTCTCTGATTGCGCTCATGTCTCTTCGCTCCAGTTCACTCCAACTTGTGTTTTAGCAGCTCATTCACTTTGCCGGGATTCGCCTTCCCTCCGCTTGTTTTCATCACCTGCCCGACCAGGAAGCCCAATACCTGCTGCTTCCCTTGTTTGAACTGCGCGACCTGAGCGGGATTCTTCGCCAGCACCTCGTCGATGACCTGGTTGA
>JAICVE010000466.1 GCA_025935475.1 Nitrospira sp.
ATCACTGGGGTTACGATCTCTTGAAGAAGACCGCTCAGCGCCACGGAATCTATTACCGTCTAGATCGAGACGGGCGGCTCCACCACCTCGGAAGCGCCGAATCCGATCCCGGGCTTTCGTCGGCCGACGCATTGGCATCATCAGCGGTAGGACGATCACAAGGCCTTGTGTTCATCGACACCATTGATGGCGAAGCTCCACGGGCGGATAATCTGGGGACGTTGATTCTTGATACCGAGTACATCGAAGCACTCTTGGTCGTTCAGGGCCACGTCATGCTGAAGCCAAGCGGTGCAGGACGTACACTGCCGGTCTTGAGCCCTGCACCAGAAGCGACCAGCTCGCTCAGCAGCCGAATTCCAGTGACGTTGTCTGGAATTCATCTCAACGGATTGCTCTATGCAGCCGGAGCAATCACTCTTGAACGAGAGACCCGCATGTACGGAGCCCTCATCACGGCTGGCACCGTGGCAACGGGGAGTTCCGCACCGCTGTTGGAGGTCTGGTACAACCCGGATTTCGGCAAGGGATTCTTTCGAGGTCTTCCCGTCGTCTACCGGGCACCCGGCACCTGGCAAGTCAAATATTGACGAGAGTGTCCATGCAAGGTCTGTCTCCCTTAGCCGGCGAGACGAGCGGCGCCTTTCCAAGCGAGACAGCAGGCAAAAAAGCCGGACGGACCGTCAATGCCTCGCGCCGCTGCGTGGAGCAACACGTTCTCGATGTGCTCGTCTGCCGTGGGATTGTCGCTCAAGCCGACCTTGACCTGTCGCTCGAGGGCGCGATGGGAAGCGGCACGGATGTCGAGTCGTTGCTTTTGGACCGCTATCATGTGCCGAAAGAAGTGTTGGGCACGATCCTCAGCGACTATTATCAATGCCCATACCTTCCCTTCGACGAACGGACCGTCATCGATACCGATCTGGTCCGCCCACTCAATCATGATTACCTGAAAAAGCACCTATGGCTTCCGGTCGCGCGCCGAGCTCAATTGCTCGATGTGCTGACTCATGATCCTCACGACCTGGAACAGGGGTGGGATGTCAGACGAACATTCCCTGGAATGACGATCCGCTATTCTGTGGGACTGCGTCGCGATATTGAGCAGTTTCTCGGCGCCCTCTCGGCGCCAGGGGGCGGTTCAGCCATCGGAACGCTGCTCACTGAATTGGTCGAAGAGCTCCCTGCCGAGTCGGTCCCCGATCTTTCCGCCGCTTCCGTTGATGAAAACGATTCCCTCATCGTACGGCTGACCAGTCATTTGATCACTGAAGCTGATCGCCTAGGGGCCTCGGACCTGCATCTTGAGCCTTGCATCGGCAGGAAGGACATGAACATTCGATTCCGAGTCGACGGCACCTGCTTTACCTACACGAAGGTTCCGGCCGCGTATCGGCGTGCCCTCGTCTCACGCATCAAGATCATGGCGAATCTCGATATTGCAGAACGGCGCAAGCCACAGGATGGAAAGATTCGCTTCAAACTCGGCGGGCAGCGAAGCATCGAGCTGCGTGTGGCCACGCTGCCCACCGCCGGCGGCAATGAGGACGCGGTGTTACGCCTGCTGACGGCCAAGGATCCGATGGCGTTGGAAGCCATGGAGTTCCTGCCGGGCACCTTGCAGACGATCAAAATGCTGTCGGAGAAGCCGCACGGTATTTTTCTTTGCGTGGGGCCGACAGGGTCGGGAAAAACCACGCTGCTGCATGCGATCTTAAAACATATCAACACGGAGGAGCGGAAAATCTGGACCGCCGAAGACCCGATTGAAATCTCGCAAGAAGGGCTTCGCCAGCTTCAAATCCACCAAAAGATCGGACTGGATTTTGCGACAGCGATGCGGGCTTTTCTGCGGGCGGATCCGGACGTCATTATGATCGGCGAGATGCGGGACAAGGAAACGGCCGACATTGCGATTGAAGCGTCGCTCACCGGCCATCTGGTCTTCAGTACGCTGCATACCAATAGCGCTGTGGAAACCGTGAGCAGGCTTCTCGACCTTGGCTGCGATCCGTTCAACTTCGCCGACGCCATGCTCGGCGTCTTGGCGACGAGGCTCTGCAAGCGGATCTGCGCCGTGTGCAAAGAAACATACCGTCCATCCCGGGAAGAATATGAAGAATTGCGCGAGGGGCAACGTGCATTGGCCGGAAGTGCATTGGTGCCCGAATACGACCAGCTTCTGTTGTCGCGAGGGCGCGGGTGTGAGCAATGCCACCGGTCCGGGTTTAAGGGCAGGGTCCCTCTCCATGAACTGTTGGTGGGAACCGACGAGACCAAGCAGCTCATTCAATCAAGGGCCAGA
>JAICVE010000469.1 GCA_025935475.1 Nitrospira sp.
TTAATGGCCGGGTGTTCCGGCCGGATCACTGGGGAGTAAACAGCATGTTAACTTAGCGATGAACGCGACGCCGATCGCGAGGTAACTCAGGTGAGAGGTATCGAAACAGGAGTGAGGACTCTTACTGGAATATTATTGCTCCACAAGCCGCCAGCCTTCTTTCTGCATACAACGTTCCGTGGCATTGAGAATCATCAGCTGGCTGCCCTGTTGCAGTTTGGGGTCGCGAAGGGCCAAGTTCTGGCATTTGTTGTAGTCAGTAACGTATTCGGAGGACGGTTTATTGGGATGGACCCATTCGGACGAGCAAGCCGACAGGGTCAGTACGGCGATCGCAAGGAAAAGGAACGAATGCATGAATCCCTCCTGTTAGTGTCGGTCGCCGGCACCATAGCTTGTCCGGGCGTGCTCGTCAAGCAAGCCCTTTGAGATACGTCCACTGCGAAGGCATCCAGGGGAGCATTCAAAAAAGCTAGATAGTTTTCAAAGAGATCCATGATAGAGATCAACTGTTTCATGAACCACCCATTTGTATGATTGTCTGGGCAGCACACCTCTGTTAGAGTGGCCTCTCACTTATCGAAGGAGGCGCTATGACCTCGGCGGATTGCCTGCTCTTGGATGCGAAGCATGCCATTCTTGACGAACATCACCGCAAATTTCAGGCTTTGCACAACGAGGGCCGCGTGAACGAGGCGGTGAAGCAGTTTCACGTCACTCTGAGCTGCGCGAGTGATGTGTTGAACGATGCCCTGCGTCTCTTGGAGGACACACTAGAAGCCCATCGTCAGGCCACGCTGATCAGCCCACCTTCACACCCGTCGACTAACTAAGTTTTCTTGGTCGTTGACTGCCCTTCCCTACTCTGCGACACTTTACACGGGCTGGCGTAGCTCAATAACAGAGCAGTGGTTTTGTAAGTCGATCTGACTGTCAGCACCCCTTGCGATCTTCAATGGTTGCAAGGGGTTTTTTCGTTTTCACATAGGGTAGAATGGAGCGCTGTTTGGCCAGATATAAATGCTTGCGGGCAGAATGTTGGGCACAGAAAGTTAATTTCACGGAGGGAGTATATGGCAGAACCCTGTGATACCTATGCCGACGCGTTTCACATCAATATTGGACCATTTGGTTGCACGATTAATTTTCTGTTATCGGGCCCCACGCCACCAGCGCCAGGTAGCATAACCCAAGGAGACCGAGTCGCCTCCATCCGAATGAGTCTCGAACACCTCAAAGCGATGACGTTTGTACTGCATCGTCATCTCGTAGGCTACGAACAGCAGGCGCACATTTCCATCCCTCTACCAACGGAGGTTCTACGAGGCATGCAAATCAGAGAAGAAGACTGGCAGACCTTCTGGCATGGATAAATGGGGAATTATATGGACGAGGAAAATGACATCGATAGTGAAGAGGACGAAAGCGGCGAGGAGGAGAATGGAGAGATAGAGAGCATACCCTCATTGAGGGTGGAAGAGGACGGAGAGATTTTGTGGTAATGGACGGAAGACGATTGCATGTGAATCCAGGGGATATCTCAACCGCTACTGCGGCTTCCTACCTTCCACCGTGGAGGTGTCAGAAACCGAGGAAGGAGAATTCTTCGATTTCAGTTACCTGGAATTGTGTGAATTTCTGAAAGGACGATATGAAGTCTTTCCACATCGTAGTTCTTTATCGATTGCCGTCCGTCCGCCTGGCTGTCTGGTTGAACGCCTCTTGAGGCTGAATTAACTTTTCTATGCGTTGACACGATTAATTCTAAGCCGCAGACGGAGGTACTCAATGATGGTCGCCCACCTGTTCTTGATCTTCCTGTTGACTAGCGGATGCATCAGCATCGACACCGATCTACGAGTTCGAGATGAGGCCGTAAAACCCATGCTGACCGGCGAAGATTGTGTCGGCATCTACTTTGGCATTGGTACCGGCAGCGTGCGGATGACTGAGGCCATGAAGACGCATCACAACGTCCAAGAAGAACGCCAGACGACTTCGGGTCTCGAGAAGGTCACGGTTCGCGGCGGGTTGCTGATCCGCCGCATTCATTCAGTGGTCCTGAAGGACAATGCCGCGTTTGGCTTCGGAAAGCGATGCCTCGAAGTGACGGGTGAACCTTGACCTGCACGACTGGCAAACCCCAAGCGCCCCGGCTGATATTGGTACCGTTCCACCCCGACTGCGGAGCCGCATCCTGTAAAAATCTTCGACGAAATCTTCTAGACGACTGGCCGGTAAACGACCGAGGAACAAAAGAGGAA
>JAICVE010000408.1 GCA_025935475.1 Nitrospira sp.
AACTGAAACAGATCTGGGACCCATCCTCGCAAGGACGTGTCGTGACGTGGAATCAGATCAGAAGTTCATGGCCCTCTATCCCTCTGAAACTCTTCGGCGCCGGCTCCGATTCCGGCACCTTCGACTATTTCACTGAAGCGGTCGTTGGAAAGCCCAAGGCGAGCCGGGGCGACTACACCGCGAGCGAGGACGACAATACGCTCGTGCAGGGCATCGCCAACGATAAACAGGCGCTCGGATACATTCCTTATGCGTACTATGAGCCGAATAAGAAGCGCTTGAAAGCCGTGGCGGTCGATGGGGGCCAGGGACCGGTATTGCCGTCTCGGGAGACCGTTGAGAACGGCGCGTATCAGCCGCTCTCCCGGCCCATGTTCATCTATGTGAACGCGAAATCTGCCTCGAAGCCGGAGGTCAAGCGGTTCGTCGAATTCTATGTCGCACAGGCGCCGACCCTAGTTCCCCAAGTCAAGTATGTGCCCTTACCACGAGAGGCGTATGAACTTGCGGCCGATCATTTTAAGAATGGAAAGCTGGGTACCGCATTTCAAGGCGCCTCGACCATCGGCTTGAAGATCGAAGACCTCCTGCGACGGGAAGCCAAGCTGTAGAAGGACAAGACATGAATGCCGAGGGGGTCTTGAAAAAGGCGGAAACGTGGCGGCTGTCTTCGCGTCTAGTCGCGCACGTGAAGGAGAAGGCCATCGAGTCGCTCTTATTGTTCGCCGCCTTGACCTCCGTGGCAATCACCGCGGGCATTGTCGGCATACTGGTGTACGAGTCGACGGGATTTTTCCAACAAGTCTCTTTATGGGAATTTCTCACAGATCGCCAGTGGACGCCGCTGTTCTCAGAGCCGCATTACGGCATTCTGCCGCTGGTCTCCGGCACTCTCGTGACCACGGCCGTTGCGCTCGCGCTTGCGGTTCCTATGGGCAGTTTGATCGCGATCTATCTGAGCGAATACGCCTCGAGCGGCACTCGTGAGGTCATCAAGCCGGCGTTGGAGTTGCTCAGCGCAGTGCCGACGGTGGTGTATGGGTATTTCGCCTTGTTGTTCGTGACGCCTGCCCTTCAGAAACTTTGGCCGGACCTGCCCGGGTTTAACATGCTCAGCGCCGGTCTTGTCATCGGGATCATGATCATCCCCTACGTCAGTTCCGTCAGCGAGGATGCCATGCGTGCCGTCCCGCTGCATCTTCGAGAAGGCGCGTTTGCCCTGGGAGCGACTCGCATGCAAACCGCGCTTCGTGTCGTATTTCCGTCGGCCCTCTCAGGTATTACGGCCGCCTATATCCTGGGAATCTCACGGGCAATCGGAGAGACCATGGTCGTCGCGATCGCCGCCGGCATGCAGCCCACATTGACGTGGAATCCTCTCGAGCCGGCGGCCACCATGACCGCCTACATCGTGCAGGTCAGTCTTGGAGATCTGCCGCATGGCAGCGTCGGCTATCAAACCATTTTTGCCACCGGATTAACGCTGTTATTGATTACGCTCGGGTTTAATGTTGCCGGTCATGTCCTTAAAAAGAGATATCGACAAATCTACTAAGAAGGATCGTCTGCGACGACAGCTCGTGCAACGGAGGCGGCGCGATCGTGCGTTCGCCTTCGCTGGGCTGGCGGTAATGGCTGGGGTCTCCGTTGTGCTGCTAGCTCTGTTGGGTCAATTGGTCTACGACGGCATGGGGCGCATCTCCTGGCAGTTTTTCACCTCCTACCCTTCACGGTTTGCGTCCCAGGCCGGCATTTTGAGCGCCTGGATCGGGACGGTGCTCGTCATGTTGCTCACGGCCCTCACGGCCGTCCCTCTGGGCCTGGGGGCGGCTATTTATCTGGAAGAGTACGCGCCGAAGAATTGGATGACCGATCTCATCGAAATCAATATCACGAACCTGGCTGGCGTACCCTCGATCGTGTACGGCTTAATGGCTCTCGGTTTGCTGGTCTACGAATTTCATTTGGGACAAAGCTTTCTCACCGCCGGTTTGACACTGGGCATGCTGATCTTGCCGATGGTGATCATCGCGACCCGAGAATCCCTGCGGGCGGTCCCGCCGCAGATTCGAGAAGCCGCCTATGCGGTCGGAGCGACAAAATGGCAGACAGTGCGCGACCATGTGGTGCCCTACTCGATGGGAGGTATCCTCACCGGCATGATCCTCGCTCTGTCCCGCGCGGTCGGCGAGACGGCTCCCTTGATCACCGTCGGCGCGTTGTCATTCATTGCCTTTCTGCCCCATCTGCCTTTGACGTCTGACTTTCCATTCCTTTCCGGCCAATGGCTCTTCGATCCGTTTACCGTCATGCCGATTCAAATGTTTAACTGGGTGTCGCGTCCCCAGGACGAGTTTCACATCAATGCGGCCGCAGCCGGCGTTATCTTGTTGGTCATGACCCTTGCGATGAACGGTCTTGCCATCGTGATCCGAGCGCGTTTTCGGCGACGAATCCACTGGTGAACATGATGACCCAGGTTCAAATCATACCCGCCATGAAAGCCGAAGCGAAGGAGTTGAGCTTCTTTTACGGTGGCTCGGGGCAGGCCCTCAAATCCATCTCTATGGGCCTTGCCGATCGACATGCCACCGCGCTTATTGGTCCTTCTGGCTGCGGCAAGACCACCTTCCTGCGTTGCCTGAACCGCATGCACGATCTGTATCCCGGAAACCGGTATGCCGGCGCCGTCGTGCTGTATCCCGACGGGGTAAATATCGTCGACCAGACCATTGATCCGATCGAGATCCGCATGAGGGTCGGCATGGTTTTTCAAAAGCCGAATCCCTTTCCCTCGTCCATTTATGAGAATGTGGCGTATGGGCTGCGCATTCGCGGGTCAATGACACGGAGTGACTTGAACACCGTCGTTGAGCAATCGCTCAAAGACGCTGCGC
>JAICVE010000255.1 GCA_025935475.1 Nitrospira sp.
AAAAAAAGTTCTTGCCCGTCATGCAGATGAAGAAAATCGTGGTATAGTGCAAAAACTCCCCAGTGTTTTTTCACCCACATACAGAAAGGCGGACAGCCCTATGAGCGTCCCGGTTGGTTCCGAAGAGACGATTTTGCCATCGAGTGCCCCAGTGGCTTCCTCGACCACTCCTGCACGGGAGATGGTTGGAGAGGGGAAGGCCTGGGGAATGTGTACTGCCGTTGACCTGCAAGATTGCCTTCCCGATTTGATCCGCAACGCCGACCATATCCGCCGCTACGTCGTCGAGCTCTGCGAGCTCATCGACATGCAGCGATTCGGCGAATGTCAGGTCGTGGATTTCGGCTCCGGGCGGGTCGCAGGGTATTCGATGGTCCAGTTGATCTCAACCTCGCTGATCAGCGGCCACTTTGCAAACGACACCAACAACGCCTATCTCGATATTTTCAGCTGCAAGGGCTACGACCCGGCGGTTGTGGAAGAATTTTCGAAGCAGTTCTTCGGTGCGCGGCGGTCGACCGCAACCGTCACGCTTCGCTATTAGTTGAACATACGGCAAGGGGAGCGGCGGATCTGCCGCTCCCGTGCCCAACCATCCTCTGGCTTTCCACCCATGAACGCTGCCGGCATCAAGGAATTTTTCAGGCACTTGCCTTCAAAGCTCGATGCGGAGGCCGCGGAGGATGTGGATGCGGTGTATCAGTTCGACTTGGGCGGCGCGCAAGGCGGGCAGTATGTCGTGACGATCCGCGAAGGGGTCTGCCAGGTGAAGGAAGGCCGGCACGAAGATCCGCATGTCATCTTGTCGATGGCCGGTGAAGACTGTGTACGGGTGCTGAACGGGGAGCTCAGCGGACCGGCTGCAGCCATGTCCGGACGAATCAGGATCAGCGGTGACGTGGGATTAGCCATGCAGCTGCGTGCGCTGTTTCCAAGCATCAGCGGCCAGCTCTAGCGGCGGGCCTTCGGGTGCGTGCGTCCCTTAGCGGTTTGCCGGAACGAGCGGAGTTTCGGCGGGAAGCTCTTGAAAGACGGTCGACCCCTCCGCGGGCGCGCGCCGCGGAAAGCGTTCCTCAAGAATCAGATACATTGTCGGCACAAGAAACAGGGTCAGCAGCGTGGAGACGCTGAGCCCACCCACGACTGCCCGAGCCAGAGGGGCGTTTGTTTCACCGCCCGTTCCCCAGCCTATCGCCATTGGAAGCAATCCGAACACCGTCGCCAGCGACGTCATCAGAATCGGCCGCAGCCGGGTCCGAGCCGCCAGAACGACGGCGTCACGAAGCGCCAATCCCTTTCCCCGCAAGACGTTCGTGTAGTCAACCAGCAGCACGCCGTTGCTCACCACGATGCCGAGCATCATGATGATGCCCATCATCGAGGTGGTAGAGAGGGTCGTGTTGGTGAGAAACAGCGCCAGGATGACTCCCGGAAAACCCATGGGAACCGAGAACATGATAATGAAGGGGTCCACCAGCGATTTGAATTGGGCAGCCATCACCATGTAGACCAGGACGAGCGCAAGGACTGTGGCAAACAGCAGCCCTGAAAACGTTTCCCGTTGCTGTTGGATTTGACCGGCCAGCCGGATGCTAAAGCCTGTCGGCAACTGCAGCTGGGCAAAACCGGCCTCAAGGTCCTCCGCGATGGCGCCGAGGTCCCGATTCAACGGATTCGCGGTAATGTGGATCACCCGTTGAAAATATTTCCGGTCGATTTTTACCGGACCAGCATTTAATTTCAGGGAAGCGACATTCTTGAGGAGAACCGGTTCTCCGTTTCTGGCGGTGAGAATAATGTTCTCGATGTCGGTCAGGTCCTTGCGGTGCTCTTCTGCCAGCCAGGCGCTGATGTAGTACTCATTGCCGTTCTGCGGATCGGTATAGATGATGGGATCCGTCTGGCCGTTGCCGTTCAACGAAAACAAGACGGCATTCGCGATGTCGGTTTCGCTGATGCCCAATAGCGCGGCTTTTTCGCGATCGACGACCACATTGACTTCGGGATAGTTCTCCTCGCGGCTGACTTCGATGTCGGCGAGACCGTCTATCCGGTGCATCAAACCTTCCACCTGTCGAATGACGTCACGAGCCTTCTCGAAGTCATAACCGTAGATCTCCACGTCCACAGACTTCTGTGAGCCGAAACTCGTCACGCGCTTGACCAGACCCCCGGGGTCGAAAAACATCGCGACGCCGGGAAAGAGCTTGATGATATGCGGTCGTACCTCGTTCATGATCTGCACTTGGTTCCGGGAGCGCTTATCGGGCGACGTGAGATACACCGAAATGATCGAGGTGTGCGGTCCTGTGTTCGGATTGAAGAGCGACGAGCGGCCTTGTGCCAGCACGCCGGTGCTGGACACGATGGTTTCCAGCTCGCCGGCCGGAATGTGTGCACGCAGCATCCGTTCGACTTCGGCAACTTGCTGTTCGGTCTTCTCGACTCGCTGCCCGACCGGCGCACGGAGCACGATACGGAACTGGCTCTCGTCGGAGACCGGGAGAAACTCCGTTCCGATCTTCGGGATCAAGGCGATGGAGGCAGCGAAGATCATGAGAATGCCGATGATAAACAGCCTACGATGACCGAGCACCCAGCGGAGGGCATTCTCGAATCCACGGTCCATGGATTCGTAGCGCGTCCGGCTCCAATCCATCACATGGACGAACCACTGGGGCATTGAGCGGTGGGCTTCATGCTCGGGTTTCAAAAATTTGAAGCAAAGCGCCGGCGTGACCGTCCGTGACACGAAGAAGGATGTGAACAGCGCGATGGCAATGGTCACGGTCAGGGGAATGAGCAAGAGGCGGGCAATGCCGACGACAAAAAATATCGGCAGAAACACCACGACGGTAGTAACGGTCGATGCAAAGATCGGCATGGCCACTTCCCGAGCGGCGTCCAGAATCGCGTCCCAGCGCCGCGGATTCGTATTGAGATGCCGCTGGATGTTTTCCAGCTCCACGATCGAATCGTCGACCAGTCGACCGATGCCGAGCGCCAAGCCTCCCAGCGTGAAGACGTTCAGCGTCTGACCGGTGAAGTACAGCACGATGAATGTGACCATGATCGAAAGGGGAATGGCGACGGAAATGATGACCGTGCTTGTCAGGTTGCGGAGAAAAACCAAAATCACGGCGGCAGCCAGGAGGGAGCCATGCAACGCCTGCTCGACGAGATTGTTGATGGATTGCCGGATGTACACCGACTGGTCGAACGAGATGCCAAGTTGGACGCCGGGTGGGATGCCGATCATCTTCGGCAATGCGGCGCGTAACGCATCGACCACCTCGACGGTATTGGCGATCGGCTGCTTGTTGACGCGCAGATAGACCGCCCGCTTCCCGTCGGTCCTCACCACGTTCGTTTGGATGTCCGAGGAATCGCTCACAGTCCCCAGATCGCGTACGCGAACGGGGTTGCCCTGCTGATTCACCTTCACGATGACGTCCTGAATTGGCTCGACCGTACGGAACTGGTTGTTCGTGAACACGTTGTAATCGAGATTTCCTGCCTTAATGTCGCCGGAGGGCAGAATCAGGTTCGCGGCTTTGACCGCCTTCACGACGTCCAGGATCGATAAGCCTCGTGCGTTCAGCAGCGCCGGGTCCAAATTAATGTTGATCTGGCGGATTTTGCCCCCTTCAACCGTCGCCGCCGCGACATTCGCAATCTGTTCGATCTGCGGTGCGATGGTATTGAAAGCCAGATCGTAGAGTGCCCGTTCATCGAGATCGTCGCTGGAGACCGTCACGAACGAGACCGGAATATTCGAGACGTCGAACTTGACGATGAACGGTTGGAGAATGCCGGGCGGCAGGCTGTTGAGGATCTGGGTGATGCGCTGCATCACCTCCATCTGTCCGACGTTGATGTCGGCGCCCCAGTTGAACCAGATCTGGACCGCTCCGATGCCCTGTTTCGCGAATGACTCGACGTGTTCGACGTTCGACGCCGAGCTGACCGCTTTTTCAATGGGATACACGACGCTTTGCTCAATATCGAGAGGAGGAGCGCCTTTGTAGATGACACCCACGAATGCCACGGGTACCTGGATATTGGGAAAGAGGTCGACGGGCAAACGATTCAGGGATGTCGCGCCGAGCACAACCATGGCCAGCGACAACATCAGAATGCCGATTCGGTTCCGTAACGCGAGGAGGGTTAGCCACATACGTCAACGGCTTATGACCACATCATCCCTCAGTCTTCACTGGATTGAGCGACTCGGTTTGCACCGGCGTTCCGTCGTGAACGAGGTCCTTTCCGGACACGATGACCTGTTCGGAGCCGACGAGTCCTTTCGTAATCTCGACGCGGTTCTCGTCACGCACCCCAATTTCCACCGCGATGCGTTCGGCCTTCCCATCACGGACGATGTACACGTATTGCGCGTCCTCCAACCGGCTGACGGCATCAATCGGAATTTGCAGCGCGTTGTGATGTTTCCCCACCAGGACTTCGACACGGGCGAACATCCCACCCTTGAGCAGGCGGGCCTTATTGGGGAGGTCCACTTCGACCGTCATCGTGCGGGTGGCGCGGTTCAAGGCCTGGACCACACGCGTGACCGTGCCCTCGAACACCCGGTCCGGATAAGCTTCCGCGCGGACCTCCGCTTTTTGCCCGATCTGCACCAGAGGCACGTCCTTTTCCACGACTTCAATCAACGTGCGAACCGTTTCGACATCGTGCAAGCTGACAATGCCTCGAGAGGTCGTGGAATTGGCGGTGGCCGCTCCCGTC
>JAICVE010000496.1 GCA_025935475.1 Nitrospira sp.
GGCGCCGATCTCCAATCCCCCGAGACAATCGATCTCCACTCCCATCAGTGCGCCATGCGCGAGTTGGCCGACCAGACGCCGAGCGGACGGGTGCGCCATCAAGGCGCGGCAATCCACATAAAACGGGCTGACGTGGCCCGACGCCAAAGTAAATCCTTTGGACGGATCCCATTTGAAGGAACCTGTTTCATGAAACGCGCGAACCAGTTGTTCCCGGAACGTCGGCATGACCTTTCCTTTCTCGTTGAACGACCAGCGGCTTCGCCCCTACGAGAATTGTTTTACCTGCAGCAACAGCGTTTTAGCAATCACATGGACATCAAACGGCCAAGCATACTGCAATTCGAGTCCAGGATGCTTCGACCGCAATCGCGCCAGAGTTTCCGGAATTTCAACTTCCGAATGAGCGCCGCCTGGCGTGAACATCGTGGTGACCACGGTGATGTGCCTTGCGCCTTGGCTGATTAGGTCTTCGACCGATTCACCAACACTGGGGGCGCAGAATTCGTTATAGGCCAACGCAAAGAGGGCGCCATTCAGCAGGGGACGCAAGGCGGCGCCGATCGCTTCCAATCCAGCCCTATAGGGATCAGTGGCGGCCGTCCTTGGCCAGCGGCGGATGGTGGCATCCAGTTCCTGTTCCTCGGCCGACGGAATCGTGCCGGCGGCGCGACGCTGGGCCTCTAGGCGTTTAAGTTTGCTGACCAGCTCACCGGGGCAATCCTTCGCAATGCCCCCGTGACCGACCAATACGACGCCACGCATGACACGCTCCTGTCTCTCTACACGTAGTTCCGCAGCATCAGTTCTTTCGGATGCGGATTCAGATAGGCTTGGTTCTGAATGTATCCGACCTCATGCATGGTCACATGATGTTTGATGAGCGTGACCGGGACGATAAGGGGCACTAACCCCTGATGATAGTCCCTCAGAACGCTGTTGAGTTCCTCGCGCTCCTTGGGCGTCAGCTGTTGTTTTAAGTGCCCAATCAGATGCTGCAAGACGTCTACGTGTTTGCGCCTCGTCGCCTTAACGGCCAGCGTGGCCATGAAGAGCCGTCCGTAGAGGGCCGCCAATTGTTTTGGCGCATAACAATGCGCCTGAGCGACCAATCGCCCCAAGGATCGATAGCCCTCGCGGCTATGGACCATCAACAAGTACTTATGACCGGTGTGAAAGGCGACAATCGACCCGCGAGTGAGCGGGCCGCGGACAAGAAGTTGCCAACGGTGATAGCAAAACATTCTCTCGATGAAGTTATCCCGCAAGACCGGATCGCAAAGTCGGCCTTCGTCTTCGATGGGCACCAGCGGAAATCGTTCCTTGAAGGCTCGCGCAAAAAGGCCCACCCCTGTGCGGCTCGGCATGTCTTGTGCGTTGAAGAGCTTGACTCGCTCGATCCCGCAACTCGGCGAATCCTTCTTGAAAATATATCCCGACAGCTCCGTCTGCTCGAGCATCTCAAGCTTCCGCTTCGAATACACGGCCAGCGGCGTCGTCATGTCCCGTTTGCTCGTCATCGTGATGAGCTTCGGGTGTTCGGCATCGCCGAGCAGCCGCATGGCTTCGCGTGGAGTGCCGAATCCCGCTTCGACCTCCGGACAGACGGGCACCCACTCAACATGGCGCCCCAGAACATCGGTCAGAAATCGATCCCGCTTGTGCCCTCCGTCGAAGCGAACTTCTTCCCCCAACAGACAACGGCTGACGCCGACACGGATCGGAAGTGCGGAGGCTACTCCAGCACCAGAGAATCGGCCTGAGCTTCTTGGCATCATGATGAGACCATCGTAAGACTCAACGTAGACAGGTGCTCTCGATGACTCCGTACACGGCTATCTACACTGTTACCAATCAGTATAGACCCCGGCGTGCTCCGCCTTCATCCTGTATTGCTGAACGGTGGAATCCGATACGAAGCATGACCGTGTCGTCGTATTAGACCC
>JAICVE010000524.1 GCA_025935475.1 Nitrospira sp.
AGGAGGGACTGATCACGCCCGTTATCCGAAACGCCGATCTGAAGTCGCTCAGGGAGATCGCTGCGGAGTCCCACGATCTCGCTTCCCGCGCCAGGGACCGGCGGCTTCGGCCGGAGGAGTACACCGGGGGGACCTTCTCAGTATCCAATCTCGGCATGCTAGAGATCGACGAGTTCACCGCGGTCATCAACCCACCAGAGGCAGGCATTCTCGCTGTCGGGCGGATAGCCCAAAAGCCGGTGGTGCAGAACGGCGCTATCGGGATAGGCCGCCGCCTGCGACTGACCATGTCCTGCGACCATCGAGTGATCGATGGTGCAACCGGCGCGCAGTTCCTGAAGACGCTGAAGGGGATGTTGGAGAACCCGCTCGCGCTGGTTTGGTAAAAGCGTGAAGAGTGAATGGTAAACGGTGAACGGGAGGAACCCTGCGACCCCGTTTACTGTTCACTGTTCACCGCTCACGCTTTCAATCAAGAGGAGACCCGTGGCAAACGCGTTCGACGTAATCATCATCGGTGGAGGCCCAGCTGGATACGTATGCGCCATTCGCGCGGCCCAGTTAGGACTCGCTACGGCGGTGGTGGAGCGGGACAAACTTGGCGGGGTCTGCGTGAATATCGGGTGCATTCCCACCAAGGCGCTGCTGCACAGCGCCTACGTGGCGAATCTCGTGGCTCACGATGCCAAAGAGCTGGGAATCGATGTAGGGAGCGTCAAGACGGACTATGGCGTCGCGATGCGTCGGTCACGGAAAGTGTCCGAGCAAAACTCGAAAGGCGTCGAATTCCTGATGAAGAAGCACAAGATCACCGTCATCAAAGGAAACGGCGTCCTCGGCCGCAATCGAACTGTGCGGGTCGGGAAAGACGAATATCAGGCCCGAAAGGCGGTGATCATTGCGACCGGCTCGCGGGTAAAGGGGATCCCGCAGATCGGCCTCGAGATCGACAAGACCACGGTTATCAGCTCGGACGAGGCACTCTTCCTGGAGAAGCCTCCGGCCTCGATGGCCATCGTCGGTGCCGGCGCGGTGGGCTGTGAGTTTGCCGACATCTTCAACGCTTTCGGCACCAAGGTCACTCTGATCGAAGTGTTACCCCGAATTTTGCCGTTGGAAGATCCCGAGGCCTCCGACGCCCTCACCAAGAGCTACAAAAAGCGCGGGATCACAGTGGCGGCGGGCGCGAAGGTCAAGAAGGCCAACGTGGTGAAGGACAAGGTGTCGCTCGAGATCGAGAGCAACGGCAAGACCGAAACCGTCGAGGCGGAGAAGGTCTTGATGGCCGCTGGACGTGCCCTCAATACTGAAGGGCTCGGGCTGAAGGAGGCAGGGGTCCAGCTCGACGATCGTGGATTCGTGAAGGTGAACCTGGCAACGCTGGAGACCACAGCCCAGGGCGTCTACGCGATCGGCGATGTGGCGGGCCCGCCCATGCTGGCCCACAAGGGGAGCCGCGAGGGGGTCGTCGTGGCAGAGCGGATTGCCGGTCACCACCCTCAGGCGATCAAGTACGACAACGTCCCCAGCGTCACCTACTGCCATCCCGAGGTCGCCAG
>JAICVE010000529.1 GCA_025935475.1 Nitrospira sp.
AAACCCCTTCGCCTGCCGTGGATGAAAAGCTCCGACGTGAGATCGGACGAGTGGCGGTTGAAGCGGTCAAGGCCGTCCATTATCGAAATCTGGGCACCGTGGAATTCCTGCTCGACAAGGACCACAACTTCTTTTTCATGGAGATGAATACCCGCATCCAGGTAGAGCATCCCATTACGGAAATGGTGACGGGAATCGACCTCATCAAGGAGCAAATCACGCTCGCCAATGGACAACCCCTCTCGTTCAGACAACCCGATATCCGACTCACGGGTCACAGCCTTGAGTGCCGGATCAATGCCGAAGATCCGGAAAAATTCACGCCGTCACCCGGAGTGATTAGCAGGTACTGTGCTCCGGGCGGCTTCGGGGTTCGGGTGGATTCGGCAATGGAGTCCAACGCCGTCGTCGTCCCCCATTATGATTCCATGATCGCCAAGGTGATTACGCACGGGCGCGACCGGCTAGAAGCCATGGCCAGGATGCGGCGGGCACTCGACGAGTTCGTCATCGAGGGCATCAAGACGACGATTCCGCTTCACAAACGGATTCTCAATGATCCGGACTTCCAAAAAGGCCACGTCTCGACTACCTACCTCGAGCGCTTCCTCGCCAGCTAGACGCAAGCCATTCTCACTCGACCATGGTGGTGCCGCTCATGCCCGCGTGGCCGCGTCTCGCGCAATAAAACAGATACACGCCGGGAATGGGGCGAACGAGCGCCTCGACTTTCTGATTCGGCGGCACAGGAAGGCTGCTGGATGGCCCCGGTGACATCCCGATCTGATGAGCCAACAATGCCGTCTTGAATTCATGCCGCTCGCGGCCTTCGTTGACGACAAGGAGGCGAATCGGATACGCGGAGGAGACATGCACTTCGCTGGGCGTAAATCGGAAATCCTCCGCGACGATGCGGACGGTCTGTTCCCTCGATTCGCATCCGGACATGGAAGCGATCAGGAACAAAACCACCCCCATCACTGACGGCCTCGGCGACTGCTCGGGCAAGGGACAGCTCATCTCAAGCGGGCTGTTCCCTGGCGTCTGTTTCACGTCTCACGCTACAATGCACCTACCATGTCCCTGAACCAACGCACACGCACACTGTCCGGACTATACGTCATTCTCGACTCGTCGACGCGGCCCAATCGGCCGCTCATTGACGTGCTGAACGGAGCCGCCATCGCCGGTGTCTCGATCTTCCAGTATCGCAATAAGACGGCCTCGATGAAAGACGCCTTTCGGGAGGCCCTGCCGCTCCGGAACAGAGCGAGAGAGCTGGAGGTGCTCTTTCTCGTAAATGACCGTTGTGACCTGGCCCTTGCCCTGGATGCGGACGGCGTCCATGTCGGTCAGGACGATTTACCTGTGGCACAGGCGCGTAGGATTCTTGGACCTGAGGCCGTGATTGGATTGTCCACGCACAACGACCGACAGGTGGAAGCAGCCGACCGTCTGCAACCGGATTATATCGGCTTTGGACCGATCTTCGCGCCCGGCTCAAAAACCGACCATGATCCTATTGTGGGTATTGA
>JAICVE010000290.1 GCA_025935475.1 Nitrospira sp.
GGTCCGGCCAGCGTGCGATGTCGCCGGCGGCCCAAATTTCTGGGACGCTCGTGCGCAAGTATTCATCCACCAGCACACCGCCGTCGATCGCCAACCCCGCTTGCTTCGCCAGTTCCATATTTGGTCGGACACCAATCCCGACGACCACCAGGTCGGCCTCGAGCATCGTCCCGTTCTTGAGTGTGATGGATTGCTCGGCGATTGACGCGACGGTCTGTGCCAGGTGGAACTGCACGCCATGTTGCTCATGCACCTCGCGTACGAAGCGGCCGAGCTCGGCGCCAAGCACGCGCTGCATGGGAATCTCCTCTGGCGCCACCACGTGCACGTCGAGATTTCTCGATCGGAGGGAAGCCGCGACTTCCAATCCGATAAAACTGGCACCGACAATCACCGCCCGTCGCGCCCGCGTCGCGCCCTCGATGATCGTGCGGCTGTCGCTCAAGCTCCGCAGATAGTGGACGTGCGGCAATTGGGCGCCAGGAACATCCAGCCTGATGGGCGATGCCCCGGTGGCGAGCAATAAGGCTCCGTAGTCAAGACGGCGGCCGTCGTCGAGCTCGACCGAGCGCTGGTCGGGGAGGAGTCGGACCACGCGGCGGGCCGTGATCAGATCGATTCTGGTGTTCTGGTACCAATCCGGTGGCCTGAGAGGCATCCATTCCTCCGGAGCGGTGCCGGCCAAGTAATCCTTCGAAATGTTCGGGCGGTCATACGGACCGTCTTCATCGGCCGAGATGATGGTCACCGGTTGTTGATAGCCCCTACGCCTGAACATCTCCGCGGCGGCAAATCCGGCCGCCCCGCCTCCCACAATGACGACGGATGACGGGACGGAGGCGGACAGAGCGGGGGCAGCAGGCGGTGATGCCGTCCCTGTCACAAACAGTCGATCGCCACGGCGTTCAACCCTATAACAGCGCACCGGATCGATGGCCGGAGCAGACACGGCTTCTCCCGTTTCGGGTCGAAAACAGGCGTGATGCCAAGGACAGCGAACAGTCGATCCGTCGAACAGGCCTTCCGCCAGAGGGCCCCCATAGTGCGTGCACTTGGCTCCCATGGCATGCACGGCCGTGCCCTTACGCACCAACAACACCGGTTCTCCGTTGAAGTGGCCGAGGAACATGCTCCCGTCGCGGAGCTCGCTCGATGCCGCTCCATCTGTGCCGAGATCGGGGCCAGAGAGCGCCCCTCCGCCGGTGTCACTCATCGGTGCTTCCTCCTGCAGGGGTCGAATCTACACTACCTTGTGTCGTCTCGACGAGTCGCCAGAGGCTCAATGGCCATGATGGTCTCGTAGAGTCGTTCGCCGGCTTCATTTTTCGACACGAACGCCGATGCGCCGGCTTTTTGCATCAATTCCCGGACTTGAGGTGTATCATTGACAGAGACCGCAATAATGACCATCCCGGGTTGTGCCTTCTTGATCTGCTTTGTCGCTTCGATGCCGTCCATCCGTGGCATATTGATGTCCATGATGATGACGTCCGGCATCCGCTTCTTCGCAATGGACACGGCTTCCCGGCCGTCTGCCGCCTCTCCGATGATGAATAAATCAGGATACGCGTCCAGCACGGCTCGAAGTCCTTGGCGGACCATGGCATGATCATCCACCAATAACACACGCCGCACGCCGGCCGCTTTCGGTGGCGGTGGATGTACGTGTCGTTCATTCACGGACGTGCCAGTAGAAACTGCCGCCGGTGATGTAAATGGCAGTCCCAACGTGACAGTAGTTCCCCTGCCTGGCGTGCTCTCGACTCGCAGCCACCCTCCGAGCTCCTCCATGCGCTCTTTGATGCTGAAGAGTCCGAAGTGTTGGCCCGGTTGATGGGGCTCAAGCCCATCAACCTTGAAGCCCTTCCCATGATCCTGGACGGCAATGGTCAAGAGATGATCCGCCACATCGAGCGTCAAAGTTGCCTTATTAGTCTCGGCATGCTTCGCGGCATTAATGAGTAGCTCGCGGGCAGAATGAAACAGCAGAATCGCTTGGTTTTCTGATAATGCGAGCTCGGATCTTCCGAGTCGGACGTCGACCGTCAGATGATGCTTCTTCATCTGATCCGCCAACCATTGGAGCGCCATCGGCAAACCGAACTGGTGCAGCACCGGCGGGCTCAACTCCGCGATTAACGTCCGCGTGTAATCGAGCGCCTTGTCCAGTGTCTGGCCGATCTCTTCAAGCGTGTTCGCCACGGGACCGCCAGGATTCTGCATCTGTGCCTGCGTTTGGGACACCTTCATTTTGCCGAGCACGAGCAGTTGGGCGAGATAATCATGCAGCTCAGTGGCCATGCGTTTGCGCTCCCGCTGTTCGGTCAAGGTGAGCGCCTGAGCCATGGTGCGCAATCGGGCTTGGGTGTGGAGCAACTCGTGGGTGCGCTTCTGCACCAACCGTTCCGCGGTGTCCTGGAATCGAATTTCGGCGTCCTTGCGTTCCTGCACGGCCGCGGCTAGCGCCAGGGCCATGACCGTCGTCACGGCGAGAAAGGCTTGCCCGAGCAAGAGCGCCTCATTTTCGGAGTCGGTCGTGAAGGGACCTCGACCATGGATGGTGCCCCACGTGGCCCAACCAGCCAGTAGGACGGTGAGCGTGGCGGTCTCTCGGGGACCAAAACGGAACGCCGCCCAAATCAGCACGGGCACGAGCATGAACTGAAGCGGATACTTGTGCTTCGTATGGATGAAGGGTCCAAAAATCGCTTCACAGGTCACGAGAAGCACGAGCAAGAGGAGGCCGAGCTCGAGTTGTTCTCGACTGGTCCATGCAATGCGGGGACGCTGTGCCCACAATAAGATAGCCGGTGTGAGGATCAGGATCCCGGTCGCATCGCCCATCCACCACGTAAGCCAGATGATGGGGTATTCATTCGGTAATGCGTAGTGCCCGATCGTCAGGCTCGTGATGCCAATCGTCGCGCCTACCGTCGGACTGAGCAACCCAGCGAGAAAGGCGGCTTTCAGAATATCCGGCGGGGATTCAAATGCGCGAGGGCCATGCGCAAACTTTTGCATGAGCCACGCGCCAAGCATCCCTTCGAGGGTGTTCCCGACCGCGATGCTCGCAGACGTGAGCATCGTTCCCGCCGTGGTGACATTGACCAGGAAGGCTCCGGCTAAGATGGCCGGCCAGATCGAGAACCCCAGAATCAGGAAAAGCGCGACCGCCATTCCGGCTGGGAGCCATACCGGCGAGGCACTGACATGCACAGAGGCGAAGCCGAGGCTGAGCTTGCCCGCCAAGAAATAGGCGCAGATGATGACCATCCACGCCATCACTTTCACGGCAGGGTGCTGAGAGGCCAGAGCCGGCATGGTGATATTGTGTGACGAAAAAACTCACTATAAAGGAAGGGCACCCTTACGATCCAGTCTCAATGTAGGCACTCGCGCGGCTGTGCGCTTCGATCTCCTGATCTTTGCCATGAGCTGGCGCGTCTCCTCATGATTGACAAGTCTTCGACCTGCGCTGACAATGACGCGCGTGTCACCACACCCACCAATCCAGATACGAGTCGGCCAACCGACAACAGCCGGGTCCGACGATGAACTGACCTTCCCTCCGTACGATGGCCCGGCGTTTTTCTCCTTTGGGTTCAGACCGTTCTTCCTTGGCGCCGCCTTGTTCGCCGGCGTTGCCGTGCCTGCCTGGATACTGATCTTTGCCGGTGTGATCGGCTCCAACTTTCTTTATGCTCCACGCGAGTGGCACATCCACGAGATGCTGTTCGGGTTTTTGCCCGCCGTGATGACCGGCTTTCTCCTGACGGCGATTCCAAACTGGACCGGCCGAACTCCGTTGAGAGGCCTGCCGTTGGTGTCGTTGTGGGTCTTGTGGCTGGCCGGACGGCTGGTGGTCGCAACCCCGGGGCCGCTTCCGTTGATTGCCGCTGTCATCGATGCGAGCTTCCTTGTTGTGTTGGCCGCGATCATTTGGCGAGAGATTGCTGCCTCGGGAAGTTGGGCCAGGTCGCCGATCGTCGTGTTGATCACTCTGTATGCCATGAGCAATATTCTGTTCCACGTATGGGGTCTACGTGGCATGGCGACGGACATGCCGGAGCGTGTGGCGCTTTCGGTCATCTTTTTGTTGCTGACGATCATTGGTGGACGGGTCACGCCGGCGTTCACCGGGGAGTTCGCTGCAGAGCAGCACATCAGCGCGCGACCCGCGCCCTTTTCCCGCTTCGATGGTCTGTCGATGCTCTTGGTCCTCATGGCCGCCTTGGCGTGGATCGTCCAGCCCGATGGTTGGACGGCAGGAA
>JAICVE010000240.1 GCA_025935475.1 Nitrospira sp.
AAAACATCTTAACCCCATCGGGTGCTTTACCGAGGGGCGCAAAAAGCATTTACTTATTCCAATTGTTTGCGATTAAACGATGAAACAACCCCGGTCGAGCGGACCAGCTGTATTAACCATTTTCCGTCATTTTCGCCCTTAGTTATCGCGACAGCACAACGAATATAGTGATGTGAAAGGGGGGTGAATCGTGAAATATCACATAGGTGAAGAAGTATGCGCCTGGACTAACGGATGTGAGCGCTTACTTTCGGCGGAGGTAGTGTTGACTGAGGACGAGCGAAGCTTACTTGAATATTACCTGAATGAGCTTACCCGACAATTCCTCTCGCGAACGGCTTCCACCCAACACCCATTGCCCCCTCTGACCGAAAAGAGCAGCAGTCAAATCACCGCCTAAATTCCAGTCCCCAATGCTCCGTGAATTGGGGACTAACTCTCTTCGTTCGAAAGGCTTGCCACTTTGCATCGCGTTTGTATCGCGCGTCTAAAGCGCCGACGATGTTCTTCGTTGGCCACCCGCTGAATGCCCCATCCTTCAGACAACTGACTTCTTTGTTGCTTCAACATGGGTAAGTCATTGAAAGACTTACAGCAGACTACTGGGCATGACTGTTGCTGGTTATCACGGGTAAAACTCGAGCGGATCCGGGGTTACTGCTAGTTGCTACGAGCACTCTAGTATCGTCGACGCCGCCGCTTTTCAACCTTTAATTTTTTTAGGGTATTTATGATCAGGGGCAACCCTTCTGTGCTGTTCTTTATCTTTGGACTTCTTATCACCTCACTCGTCGGGTGCGGAAGTGACGATGGTCCGATAGGAGCAACGGCTTCATTATCGTGGGATCCTGGTCATGATCAACCAGGAGTTACATATACCGTGCATTACGGTAAGAATTCGACCGGTGAGTTCGGCTCATGCAACTATGAGCATGCCGTCGATGTGACTGATCCCGGTGTCACCATTGCTGGCCTTGATTTTTCTACCCGCTACTACTTCGCGGTGAGTGCCTATGATAACAACAGTGGATCCAGGAGCATGTGCTCCGACGAAGTATCCAAGCTGACACCGGAAGAAGAACTCTACATCGGGGACCCGCCGGTCAAGGTGTAAGAGAGTCATGCAAAGCTAGGCGATCTCCGAGTGACGCTTCTCGGATAAACGTCGTAAGTTTCCCACCCCAAGATGAGATTTAGAGAGATTAGGAGGTTTTCTATATGACGTCGCCTGAGACCGTATCTCTTCAGATACCCTACACAGCAAATGAGAAACAATTTCTGATTCTAGCCGTACAGGCTGCCGTGCGCACGTTTCGCAGCATCAACCCCCCCTGCATTGACGACCCTCTCTATCTTCCATCTCCTAGTTCATTAGGTGTCTCTTCCGCGTCAGAGACGCACGATCAGCAAGCCCTGCACAAAAGCCAAGTGTAGAACTAGGCCAAGTGCTCTCCGTCCTCCCCGATACCTGCGCAGGACAGCCACGATGACCTACGTTTCGTATCGAGAGGCTGTTCGGCAGCGAGACTTAGGAACTCACAGATGTTGAACGATCCTCTGAATGCCGCGAGACAGCTCTTCGACCGCTGCCTCCTTTGTCAGGAGCATGTCGGCTCCGGCCTTCAGCATCGCTTCCTTATTGTTGGGTCCCGCGTTCACCGAGAGGCCAATTACCCTGATGTCAGGGTATTGAGCCTTGATCCGGGAAGTCGCTTCGATGCCATTGAGGCGGGGCATGTTGATGTCCATGATGACCACAGCCGGCCGAAGTGTGTCCGCCATGGCCACGGCTTCATGGCCATCCGAGGCTTCGCCGATGATCTGGATGTCGGCGTGCGCTTCCAAGACGGACCGCAGGCCTTGTCGCATCATGGCATGATCGTCGACGAGAAGGACTGTGAGCGCCCTCTGAACAGAGGGCATCAGCGGCTGCTCGTGTACGTGCTCGCGAACGGCCGCTGTGACTGAAGTCACGCCATGATGGAGCAACCCCGTAGGCTGTGACTCGACGCCTTCCTGTAAGGGGAGCACTAGGAGGGCCGTCGTTCCCTTTCCAGGCGCCGTGACCAGCTCCAGCCTCCCGCCAAACGCTTTCATGCGTTCACGGATCGAAAAGAGCCCAAATTTTAGCGGCTGGCCGCCGTCTTGCGGCCGCACCACGGACAAATCGAAGCCCGCGCCGGCATCGCGGACCTCAAGGCGAATGCCGCGGTCCTCGCACCTGAGATGGACGCTGGCATGTTTGGTACCCGCGTGCTTGGCGACATTCATCAGCAACTCGCGGACGGATTGGAAGAGAAGCACTGCCTGTTCTTCTGGCACTGGCACGTGTTCCTGACCCACGTCTACCGTCACGCGCAATTGACGTTGGGTCATATGCTCCCCCAACCATCGGAGCGCTGCCGCCAGGCCAAACTCGCGCAAGACAGGAGGACACAACTCTGCGACGAGAGTTCTCGAATAGGTGAGGGCCTCGGTGAGAACGTCATCGACCTGCTTGATCAGCTCCGAACAGCCAGGAATCACCGCTGCCAGAGGCTTACCCTGGCCGAGCTTGAGCTTACAGAACACCAGCATTTGCTGAAGGTGATCGTGCAGTTCGGTGGCGATGCGTTTTCGTTCACGCTGCTCCGCCAGACCCACTTCCGTCGCGAGTGCCCGAAGGCGCTCTTGTGACTCCATCAATTCGCTGGTTTTCACCCGCACAGCCTGTTCAAGCTCCTGACCCCATCGTTGAAGCTGCTCCTGGGCTTCGCGGATGTCGGTGATGTCAATGCTGGCACCGACGTATCCCATTAATTCCCCATTATCGGTCAGGCGCGGTCGGGCGACCGATCGCATCCATCGATATTGGCCGTCGAAGCGTCGAAACCGGAATTGAGCGTCAAAGACCCCGCGGTCCCGCAGCGCATCGAGATACAAGGTGACATACTGTTTCCGATCTTCCTCATGGACGTAGCGCGCCCAGTCGTAATTCGCCACCTCGCTCTGCTCGCGGACACCAAGGAATTCCATATAGGCCTGATTGACGAATTCACAGCCGTGCATGCCGGTCATCCAAATCAACACGGGTGCGCTGTCCGCAATCATCCGAAAGCGCATTTCGCTTTCGCGCAAGGCGGCTTCGGCGCGTTTTTGCGCGCTGATATCGGTAACCATCACGATGAACCCAGCGATCTGCCCGACGTCGTTCCGATGTGGCGTATAGACCGCATGGATCCATCGCGTGCGGCCGTGGCGATACTTGGCTTCGGTTTGATAGTCGACCGCCTGCCCCTGCAATGCCGCCTCCACATACGGCGCCATGCTGCCCCAGGCTTCCTCGCCCACCACGTCCTTCATTGTCTTGCCGATAATGTCCTCTCGTGACAGTCCAAACCAGGTAGTGTACGCCTCGTTACACGTGACGTATCGTTGGTCCTTGCTGACGTAGGAAATCAGGGCTGGAACCGTATTGCTGACCAGCTCCAGCTGCTCTTCACTATGCCGCAACGCCTCCTCTGCTTGCTTTCGCTCGGTGATGTCGACGTTGACACCCAGAATTCTCTCGGGAACTCCAGCGGTGTCTCGGAAGATTTTCGCCCTCGCGAACAGCCAGTGCACGCGGCCGTCATCCCAGACGATCCGAAAATCATGGGCATACTCATCTGTAGCCAGCGCGCGCTCCATGGCCTGTTCCGCCTCAGCACGGTCGTGAGGATGAACCCGCCGCAACCATCCTTCATACGTCCCTTCAAAAGTTCCGGGGTCAAGACCATAGAGGGCTTCAAGTTCTACGGACCAAAAGTTTTTCCCTGTCTTGTAGTTGTATTCGAATACGCCCCAGTGGGCCGCCTGCTGGGCAATGCGGGTCCGCGCTTCACTTTCGCGTATCGCTTCTTCGGCACACTTACGGTCCGTGATATTCTGACGTGTGCCCCACATCCGAACGAAATACCCATCCTTCACAATGCCCACCATGTTGTTCAGAAAATAGACGGTGTCACCATAGACATTGCGCTCAGCGGATTCGACGTTCGTGGCCCGATAGCCGGCCCTAATGATGGAAGCGAGAAACTCTCGGGCGGAAGGATCGGAGATGGGCAGCATGAAATCCAACGTCTTTCCGATCAAGCCCTCCGCACTGGAAAAGCCATACATGCGCCCCATCGCATCATTGCATTCGACAAGACGGGCAGAGCGATACAGCTGTTGAACTTGCATCTCGACCGGCAGCGAGGTATCCACCGGCGGCTCGAATTCCATGCGCCAGATGCCTTCCGAGCTGTTCTGAATGAAGGCGCGGTAGCGCTCTTCGCTTTGCCGTAACGACGCCTCGGCCTGGTGCTTATAGAGCGTGACTTCCAGTTGCGTGGCCAGGTCCCGCTCTTCAAACGGTTTGAGAATATATCCGAAGGGTCCGACGGCGCTGGCGCGCTTGAGTGTTTCCTGATCGGAATGGGCTGTGAGAAAAATGACAGGAATGTCCCGCCATTGCTTCAAGCGGGTGGCGGTCTGAATCCCGTCCATGTGGCCGTGAAGTCTAATATCGAGGAGCGCGATATCCGGACGCTCCGCCTGGGCCAAAGCGAGCGCCTCCTCTCCCGTTGACACCGGGCCGGTGACGCGGTACCCGAGCAGCTTGACCTTGCTGGCAAGGTGAGCCGCCAGGATCGCCTCATCCTCGACAATCAACACCGAGAGCTGACTCATGAGTACCAGAACGTAGGGGGAAAGCCGCGCCAGTATATGTCTGACACACTTGCCCAGGGCCTAGGGAAACCCCTGGTTTTTGGGATAGGCGAGGATACGTCTTTGACCATTATATATATAGTCGAAGAACTCCGTCGGACACGCAAGCATCCTTCTAATAGGCTACGCAGGGCTACATCACCCGTTTGTAAAACAAACGGTCGAAGCCCTATGAATGAGATTGCTCGTAACTTTTGAGTTCTGACAGGGGTGACGATGCGAAAGTGGAAGGTAGT
>JAICVE010000258.1 GCA_025935475.1 Nitrospira sp.
GCACGGGAGGTTTCGCCCGTGATCACGAGCACCTTCCGTCCGAGTTCCACCGTCCTGATCGTGGCAGCACGAAGCAAGGCGAGGCGTTCTGCCGGATCAGCCTCCACCAACAGACGTGCGGACGTACGGCCCTCCACCGCGCGCAGGACGCGCGACTCCCATTCGACGTTCCGCGACGTGCCCCAAACCTGTGAACATTCGTCAGAGTGGGAGCCGAACAAGCCAGGGGTCTCAGCAGCTGTGCGAGGGCGCACCCTGTGTGCCCATCCTCGATCGAGAATCGACGTCAAAACCTCCTCATCAATCCGGTCCTTGCTATGACAAAGACGCGAGAGCGAAACGCCGAGCGGACGACGTTTGAGACGCTTCAGAAGGTGAATGCACGCAGGGGGAATCGACTGCTGTGTGGTCAGCGCTTCCAGACCTTCCTTGGTCAACATCATGCGGCTCGAGTCACGCCTGGTCGATTTGGGCGGGAGCACCAAGCGGAGGCATTGTCCCCAGGGGGCCACGTAGGCTTCAGCCACGGCCTTCGCCAGCAGCAGCAGGGGAGGAGGAATGTCGACGCCCCGATCAGCAGTCACGAGTGTGCGAATTGGCTTGAGCCGTTCGAGCGGCACTGCCGGAGGATGGTGAGGGCTGAGCGCAATGACCGCTCCTTGGACCAGAGACCGGCCGAAAGGCACGAACACCAGGTGACCGACCCGCAACACCGTTCGTAATTCAGTGGGAATTCGATAGGTAAATGGACCGGCGAAGTGGCGGGGGACAATGATTTCCGCGAAGAGCGGAGCGTCCGGTTCCGGTGGTGTGATGGTCCGCGGCTCACCGAGCATGCGGCATTGTAGCAGTAGGAGTCGAGAGGGGAAACCAGGAGACTCGCGCACGCCGGGACATGCTCACACAGGAGCATGTCCCAGCGGAGAGCAGCAATCAAGGTAGCGTTGTTTTGTCAGGAGGGATCGGCACAGCCTGGGTGTTTTCAGCAGGTGTATCGGAAACGGCCGGAGGCGTAGGAACTGGTGTTGCGGCATTGTCCGACTCCGCAGGAACGGTCTTGTCGACCGAAGAAGCGGCGGACTCCTGGCCCTGCGATCCGAGACCGGACACCCGATAGCCGTCATCAGCGGCGGCTTCGGCAGGCGCCGTCGGAGGCGCGGAATCAGCCGGTGCGGCGTTGGGAGCATAGAGGACAACCTCGACCCGGCGGTTTCTTGAACGGCCGGCTTCCGTCGCATTGCTCGTCACAGGCTTCGTCGCGCCATAGCCGAGAGACGAGATTCGCGCAGAGTCGATGCCGCCTTTTTCGACAAGATAGCGCAGAACGCCGGTGGCACGCGCTTTGGAAAGATCCCAATTTGTCGGGTACTGCGACTTCAAGGAGGGACCGATTTCCATACTGTCCGCATGCCCCTCGACGCGGATCAGCTGATCGACCGGCGATCCTTTCAAGATTTCGACCAACTGGTCCAGCATTTGATAGCCCTCCGGCTTGATCCTGGCTTCGCCGGATTCATATTGCAGCTGCTTCATGAGATCGCTCAACCCGTACCGGGTCTCACGCGCGGCATTCTGAACCGCTCGCTTCCCTGTCGAGGGCTCCGCGGGACTGTTCAGGGACGGCGCGGCCGGCGTGACCGGCTCTGCCGGAAGACCGAGATCCGCCTGATGCTTTGTACGGAATTGGTCGCCCTTGAGAAAGCGGGAAATCGATTTCGTGACGAGTGCGGTAGCGCTGCGGCCCTCGGTTGACAACACCTTCACTTCACCGACCTGGCGAGGCGGCAGCCCCCCTCCGTAGCGAGTCAGCTCCAGGCGGTCTCCCGCCCTGAGCCCGTCTTCCCATCCGCGATCGAGATAGACGATGTTTCGTTGTGCCACCAGAGTCATCTGTAAATCAGCTTGCAATTCGACGACCATCCCATTGCTGTCGCCAGAAGCGGGCACGGAGGCCGCTTCACCGGAACTCGGCAGTGAGAATTTGACGACAGGATCACCGGGAGCCGCTGCCCCGAAGGCCCGCACGACGCGAGCCGTGGTCAATTCATCATCGACTTGAACGACCTGTACGATCGCCAGCCGGGTAATCAGATACCCCAAGTACTGACCGGTGGCGGGATGAAAGACCTTTCGGGTTCGTTTGTAGACGGTGAACAGATCGCCGACCGCCGCCTCTGCAGGATTTTTCAACTTGAGGTAGAGCGCATCGTTCTGTCCGAGCCGCATGCGGTTTCCGACGGTCTGATTGTCTCCGGTGATGACATTCACCACGCCGTCCTGCGGAGTAAACTGCTGAATGGAGCCCGCGGCGTACGTCCGAGCCGCTTCGCCGTACCGGATACTGTCGAGATCATCGGCCCATGCCGGCAACAGTCCCACCGTGGCGATGATCGCGAACAGCGCGCAGCCTGTGAGGGCTTTCTGTGGATGAATAGTCATGGGGTGTCCTTCTGGTTAAGACAAAGTCTGCTCAAAAAACCATAGCAAATCATCCCATAGAGTCAAGAATATTGCGGTCTTGTCCCGGTTGACCGGGGTGGGGGCCTTTGCTAAGGTGATCGAGGGTTTCAGCCGGGCCGATCCAGATGCACTGCACAGAGGCCGTATGCCGCAAAAACCGCCGGAACGCTCTCCTCGTCCTCGATTAGAGACCCAAATTCACAGGCGGAAGAAGGCCAAGGCCTTTTCCCCGCTGCTTCCAGAGTGGGAACAGAAGGATCAGGCCGTTCCTTCCCACCTGCGGATGGATAAAACCCTCATGGATTCGATGGCCGGTCGGCAGAAACGAGACCAGGGTAGGACTTCCGGGTCTTCAGGGTAGGTCCTTTGTGCGCTTGCTATCACGGCAACCCCCCGTCTAAGATCCCTTTCTCCTTTGCAACTCAAGGTGTTGAAAGGTGACCTCCATGAGCGGTTTTGAGTTACTCCTGGAGTATCTGACTAAGTATTTTCCGATTCTTTTGTTTATCTTCGTCGCCCTGGCCTTCGGGGTCGTGACGCTCTTGTTGAGCTATCTGGTCCAACCGAAGTATCCGGAACCCGAGAAGCTGTCCGCCTACGAGTGCGGATCCGAGCCTTTTTCTGATGCCCGGATGCCGTTTCCGGTTCGCTACTATATTTTTGCCATGCTGTTCGTGATCTTTGACATCGAGGTCATTTTTCTCTATCCCTGGGCGGTGGTGTTCAACGATATCAATAAGGTCAGCATCATCGGCCTGGTCGAAATGATGATTTTCATCGCGTTGTTCCTCGTCGCCTATGTCTATGCTTGGCGCAAGGGAGCGTTGGAATGGGACTGATTCAATTGGGGCGTCATGACAAGGACGGCGCGCCGGACGTCGTCACCACGACGATCGAAAAGGCCGTGAATTGGGCGCGCAAGGGCTCACTGTGGCCCATGACGTTCGGGCTAGCCTGTTGCGCCATCGAAATGATTGCCGCTGTCTCGTCACGCTATGACATGGACCGCTATGGCGCCGGTGTGTTCCGCGCGTCCCCCAGGCAGTCTGATCTGATGATCGTCGCGGGAACGGTGTGCCGCCGGATGGCGCCCGTCATCCGGAAAATTTACGACCAGATGCCCGAGCCGAAATACGTCATCGCCATGGGCTCGTGCGCAACCTCGGGCAACATTTACGACAGTTACAGCGTGGTGCAGGGCGTCGACCGCTTTGTCCCGGTGGATATCTACGTGCCTGGCTGTCCCCCGACCCCCGAAGCCTTGTTCGACGGGATTCTCAAACTGCAAGAGCGCATCATGCAAAAACGTGTGTTCGTCAAGCAGCCGGAACAGGTGAAGGCGGGCCTTAAAGCCTGAGGATCCGATGTCGCTTCAACAATTGTCCGAACGCCTTCGCGAGCATTTCACGGCGGGTATTGTTCAAGCCGTGGAATGGCGGGGCGACCTGGCGATCACCGTGACCAGGGACACATTGCACGAGGTCGCCCAATTTTTGCGCGACGACCCCGCCATGGATTTTGACTATATCGTGCATGTCAGCTCGGTTGACTGGCCCGACGATGAAGAGCGCTTCGAAGTCGTCTATGAGTTTTATTCGATCAAGAAGCGGCACCGCATCCGGCTGAAGACCAGAGTGCCCGAATCGGACTGCATCGTGGATTCCCTCACCGATCTGTGGAAAGGCGCAGACTTCATGGAGCGCGAGGTCTACGATATGATGGGAATTCGTTTCCGCCGCCATCCTGACCTTCGCCGCATCTTGATGCCTGACGACTACACGGAAGGGTACCCGTTGCGGAAAGATTTTCCGGTCCGCGGGAAGGGCTGGCGCGACACGTTCGAGTTTTTGGACGAAACGAGATAAGCACGGCGACGATGGCATTCGAAGATCAAAGAACCACCGTTTACAAAGTCGACCCGACCCATCCAGAGAGCGAAACGCTCCCCACCTTACGGACGGAGGAGTTGTTGCTCAACATGGGACCGCAGCATCCGAGCACGCACGGCGTGTTGAAGGTGATTTTGGAACTGGAAGGCGAGCGTCTCGTTAAATCCACGCCCGTCATGGGTTTCTTGCACCGCGGAGTCGAAAAGCTCGCCGAGGAAGGCACTTACCATCAGTTCATTCCGCATACGGACCGGCTCGACTACGTGTGTGCCATGTACAACAACTTCGCCTACTGCCGTGCGGTTGAAAAGCTCATGAACATCACGGTGCCGGATCGCGCCGAATACCTGCGCACCATCGTCGCCGAA
>JAICVE010000453.1 GCA_025935475.1 Nitrospira sp.
AGGTCCGCGGTTTCGTAAGATCTCGAAGCGTTGAGCAGTCGATTAGACAAAGTCCAAGGAGTATACCCGAATTCTAAGATGCGAAGGGGAGTCGATCTGATCCTAGTATGTGTCCCACCCGATACCTCAAGGACTAGTGGCCTGTCCCAGTGATTGCTTTAGCGATGCGACGCTTGGGATCAGTGTAGGTCCAACGGATAGGTCGCGCATGCTTGGCATAAGCGCGAATGTACTTCATTAGTTTGCGGCGAAGATCCGCCACCGATGTGAAGACACCACGTGCAATCACATCGCGTTCGATCTTGGCAAACCAGATCTCGACTTGGTTCAGCCACGAAGAGTAGGTCGGCGTGAAATGGAAGCGCACCTTCGGATGCGCAGCCAAGAAGTCCTCTACCGCCTGCGTCTTGTGCGCCGACAGATTGTCCAGCACAATATGAATCTCACGCGCCCATTTCGTTTTGCCGATCAAGTCCGTCAGAAACGTGATGAAATCGGCACTGGCATGACGTTTTGTCGTCTTGCCTTGCACCTGCCCGGTCCTCACATTCAACGCGGCATAGAGGGACAGCGTGCCATGCCGGTAGTATTCGAATCCGTGTCGCTCAGCCCTTCCCGGAGACAGCGGCAACACTGGGTCCAGGCGGTCCAGCGCCTGAATCGCCGTCTTCTCGTCCACGCAGAAAACTGCGGCATGCTGTGGCGGATTCAGGTATAACCGATGATGTCGGCGGCCTTTTGCTCGAACTGCGGATCATTGCTGGCCATGTAACGGTCCAGACGGTGCGGTCGTACCTGCGCCTGCGCCAGAACTCGCTGCACAGTGGACTTGCTGATTCGCAACTCCTCTGCCAGCTTGCGGCAGGACCAAGGCGTGCTGCCGTCGTTTGGCTTTTGTTGGACGCGGCGCAGGATGCGAGCCTGGACGGCCGGAGTGGCTGTCCGTGGCTGGCTCCCTCGATGCTGTCCTTGTAAGCCCGCCATCCCGGCCTGCTCAAATCGCTGCTTCCACTTAGCCACCGTCGGCGCACTCGCCCCCAGTTTCCGCTCGATTTCACGATAGCTGAGTCCATCGGCCAGAGCCAGGATCAGGCGCGCTCGAAACACGTCCCCTGCGGGAAGTGCGCGCGACTGTGCCCAGCGTTCCAATTCCTCGCGTTGCTCGGAGTCAACTTGCAACAATCTTGGATTATCGACCACGTCTATAAAGACGTTGTAATCGTGTTGTATGTATCACCGGGACAGTCCACTAGGAGAATGTTTCGTTGGCCGTTTGGTCATTCATGATAGGTAGTAGTCAAGGGATAAACGGAGTTATCCTTCCGCTCCCGACCGACCATCGTTTTGTGCGGCACAAACGGGTGCAACTTTTTACATCGAGCTGGGTCAACGGCCAAGCGTGACCAATCATTCATTTGCTGCATCGATCCCTGTCGAAGAAAGGATCTGGCAGAAGATTGAGTTTGGGAACCCGCCGGCCTCGAAACAAAAAATGGATGCATCTGGAGTTTTCTCCATCGCACAGACCAAACGATGCAAGGACCGGCGGAAAAATCGCAAGCCGTTTGCGTCCGCGTTTCCCCATTTCTTCGAAAGTGTGCATTCGCAGCATCCCTTCGCCCTGATCTATGGATCTCTTTAGGCCAACGAGAACCGCTGTCAAGGGCCGAGCGTAGCGAGTTCATCGTGAGCCTTGACAGCGGTTCTCGTTGGCCTCATCGAAAGTATTCAGGGCGAGGGGATGCGGGACTCATCCTCAGCACCGTGTTACGGGAGCCGCCGGGCGATCTTCAACCATCCTCTCTCTTACACTGCGCGATCGCTTCCATGAGCCACCATCACACCGGTTTCGCTGGTTCGGGGTTGAAACGGACGCCCACTTTTGTCGACCGCCATCAAGTACGCCACCATTTTGCGCGCCACCGCCAGTGTCGCCCGATTGCGGTTCCCACGTCCCAGCTCGCGCGAGTGCACCGCTGCAAGTTGCTCATTAAACCGCGGTGCCAACTTGGCCGCCTCAATCCGCATTGTTTGCAGATGCTTGTTCCGCTGCTTCGAGATCGGACTCCGATGGTCGATTCCTGCCGAATTATGCTGTGCGCTGGTCAGACCGCAGTAGCTGTGCGCCTGCCGGATCGACGCGAAGCGCTTCACTTCCCCGATTTCCAGTACCCAGGTCAGCGCCAGGATCGGCCCAACACCGTCGATACTCCGCAATCGTTCCACCCGTTCGGCTAGCTCTGGATCGCCCACCAACTCTTTTACCAGCCGGCTCTGGATACTCTCAAACAGATCTAGCTGACCTCGGCTGAGTCGCAGCAGATCCCGCACCGAAACCGGCGTCTCCTGTAGAGTTCCCAGCAGTTCAGCAAAATAAGCTCTGCCGTGCAATTTCTCCTTGTTATATGGTGTCCCGGTTTCCATGAGCAGACCTGAGATCCGATTCTTCATGC
>JAICVE010000137.1 GCA_025935475.1 Nitrospira sp.
CTTTCAGGGTGGGATACAGCTGCATCAAGGTGTCGCGGACCTGGGTCCCAGTGCGATACCGGTCGAGCGCATGGAAATACCAGAGCGGCGCATCCGCCGTGTGATAGAGGGCTTGGCGAGAGCCCTCCGGGAACAGATTCGGAAGGAGGCCGTCCCGGATGTACCGAGCGAATGTACGCAGGATCGCCCTCGTTTCCTGCGGCCGGCCGGTTGAAAGCGTCAAGCCTTCCAGGCTGATCATCGTGTCGCGGCCCCAGTCGCCGAACCAGTGATAGCCGGCAATGATGGTCCTTGCCTGGTCGCCCGACGCCTGTGCCAACGCCTGCTCCTCCGGGCGGGAACCAGGCTGCACGATGAATTGATCGGCGGCCATCTGCAGCTGCTTGGCGAAGTCATCCTTCTCAAGCTCGGAAGCCAGCGACACCAGCTGTTCCAAACGGCGCTGCTCGGCCTGCAGGATGTCGTCGCAGTCGATGGCGAGCATGTCCCACGCCTCGACGCTGGCGACCAATGCCACACTCTGGCCATCGGACAGATCGACGGTGAAGTAGCCGGGGCTGAATAAATCCTGGATGTGCTCGGACCCGCGGTCGCGGTCCACCCGATATGAAACGTCTTCGCTGATGACTTCATCGGCCACAAAAACGCCTCTCTGGGGCCGCACACCGAGCTTGAGACTTGGGGCGCCTTGCGGCAGAGGCATTTCGTACCGTCCATTGCTGATCGTCAGAGGGAAGACCTCCGCCTGGCCTTCCCCCAGCTTCGCGTCGTGCATCCTGAACGTCACGTAAGGCCGCAAGTGCAGGCGCAGCGAGCCGTTGAGGCAACGGTATTGCACATAGACCGTGTTCTGCCCGTGAGGCGCCACGATCCGTTTCTCGAGCACCGAGCCGCCGAGATCGAACCTCCACACCGGTGTCTGCCATTCGCGCCTGATGTCTTTCAGGTACAGAACACCGTCGTGCTCGATCCGACCGTCCGCATATTCCGCTCCGGAGAGCAGCACCGTCTGCGTCGCCCATTCGACGGTCTCGTCGAGACGCGGGATGAGCAGCGTACGACCGCGCCCAGGCAGGTCCGGCACGAATACGCCGTGATAACGTCGCGTGGCGATGCCGAGCAGCGAACTCGACGCATACCCCCCGATCCCGTTCGTGATCAGCCATTCCTTGGCCAGCAGCGAGGAGGGATCGTCCGTCATCGTGCCCATGATGCTGGGAATTGCGGCCGTGGTCGCCATCATTTCGATCGCTCCAACTTAGGATGTCTCGGCTCGAAACAGCGTCGCGCTGGCGGCGGGAATGTGCCATCCCTCGTCAGTCAGCGGATTGATGATGCCGGAACCGCCGTAGCGCGGATGCTCACTCGACCATTGCAGGATCCAGGATCCTCCCTCGACCGGAGCCAGCAGCGGTTCCGGCGCAGGCACGTAATGTAAGTCGGCCCCCAGATTGACGACCAAGAGCCGCTCATCCTCCATCGACGTCCCGTACCGCAGCACCAACGCCTGAGTCCCCAGCACGGCCCCGTCGAGTGTTCCGCGGTCTTGGCGGACGAGGACGCGGTCTTCGCGACGCAGGTGCAGTAAGTCCTGGTGCAGCAGGTACGCCGCCGCGTGACGTTTCCGTTCGGAAAGATCCAATCGCGATTGCTGGAACGTGGACTCGTCAGCCGGATCCGGCACTGCGTCCTGCGCCTCAGGTGTCGCATACTCAGGAAACTCGGAGAGAAACTTCTTCCGTCCCTCGTAGACCTTCGCGGCGAGATCGGAATGGTGATCCGCAAAAAAGAGAAAGGGACTGGAGGCCGCGAATTCCTGGCCCATGAACAGCATGGGCGTTTCCGGTGCGAGCAGCATCAGCGCAACCAGCGCCCGGTAGCGGGCGGGAGAGACCATGCCATGAATGCGGTCTCCATGCAGGTGATTGGCCACCTGATCGTGATTCTGCAGGTAAAAGACGAACGCGGCCGCCGGTTCGTTCTTGACCACCGTGCCCCTCGGTTTCCTCTGCCAGTCGTGCCTCTGGCCTTGAAAGACGAACCCGCGCTTGACGACGGAAAGCAGTTCTTGGGCGGTCCCGCGATAATCGGCGTAGTAGGCCTCGCTTCTTCCCGTCGCGGCAACTCGGCAAATGTGATGAAAGTCGTCGCTCCAGATGCCGTCCAAGCCCCACCCGCCTTGTTCGATGGGTCGGACGGTCTTGATCAGTTGCGATTCGCATTCTGCGATCAGCACGATCGATCGCTCGCCTACCGAAGCCCGAGTCTTCTGCGACAGCTCCGCCAGCACATGCACGGGACTGTCGTCGTAGATGGCATGCACGGCGTCGAGGCGCAATCCGTCGAGGCGAAATTCTGTAATCCAGTAGCAGGCATTCTGCAGCACGAAATCTCTGACGCCCTGTGATCCCGGCCCGTCATAGTTTATGGCTTGTCCCCACTCGTTGGGGTGTCGATCCGTCAGATACTGGTCGCTGTAGACGGGCAAATAGTTTCCGTCGGGGCCGAAGTGGTTGTATACCACATCCAGTATGACGCCAAGCCCACGCGCATGCGCGGCGTCGACAAAGCGCCTCAGCGCGTCCGGGTCCCCGTAGACATGCGCCGGCGCGAACAAGGCGACTCCGTCATACCCCCAATTCCACCGGCCGGGAAACTCGGCCAACGGCATCAATTCAATCAGCGTCACCCCACACGCTTTCAGTTCATCCAGCTGTCCAATCAAGGCATCGAGCGTCCCTTCTGGCGTGAAAGTGCCGACATGCAGCTCATAGATGACCTGGCCCGGCATCTGCACGCCGGGCCATCGTGGGGTGCGCCATTCATACGCCGAAGCATCGACGATCAGCGAAGGTCCATGGGGGCCCTCGGGTTGATAGCGTGAACAGGGGTCCGGATAGGCCTCTCCATTATCCAGCCGGTAGCGGTACCGCATGCCCGCCGTGGCCATGGGCACGAGGCCAGAGAAATAGCCTCCTTCGTCTTTCAGCAGCGGAAAGCTGCGTCCGTCGTCTTCAAGCACGACGTCCACGCGGGCTCGTTTCGGGGCCCAGACACGAAACCGGACCCCGCCCGGTTCCACCTGTGCGCCGAGGGTCATCTGCCAAGTTCTGGAAGATGTTGCATGCTCACCAATAACATTGGAAGAACTCGTGATGGTCATCTGAGCTCAATAAAATAATATGGAGTGTGGATGTAGAACGTGGACGCGAGGATAGAGCGCGGACTCAGTCCTCATTTCAAATTCAACATTTATCATTCCCTTGGAAGAGGAAAGCCTGGGAAGGACCCTAGTCCATTTTGAGCATCATTTCTGTACGAAGTTCTGCCTCCGTAGAGCACCGAGATCTAACTTAGGGGGTCTTCCCAGGCGTATCTGAACGCTCAACCAGGTAATCAATATTGAGAGGTTCACGAGGAGGAGCAAATGAAACGCACAGACTGGCAAGCTGTTCTGGGCATGGGCGTCTTGTTGATGGCTTCCGGATGCGTCACGAACGCGACGACCGAACTCACGGAGGCGCCCTTCGTCGCCACGTCGGACATCACCAATGGAACGACTGCCGCCGTTGCGGACATCACAGGGGCGGTCACGGATTTTACGTCGAGCACGACGCCCGGCGCTGTGGGCAGTCACAATCCCGCGTGGGTAAAACAACGGCTGGAAAACTTCACCAAGGCCTCACACGAGAATCTTCGAGCGGACATTTCCCGCGGGTACGGCGAATATCTCGTGTCGCTCGCGACCCTGGCCGGCGTGCCCTCGGCGCAATTCCCTGCATTCCAGTCCCTGATGCAGGACTCGTACAGCACGATGTTCGCCGATGTGATTCCTGCCGCTGAATCCGCCAGACAGATCGTCGACATCACGTGGGCCGCGGGATACGGTCATACCCCGTAAACGGAGCACGACCATCTGATCACAATCAGCGCCGGGCCTCGGCCACCCTGTTCAGAGCATGGAGAATCGCGTGGTGGAGTTGATCGACCGCCGCTTCCTTCGTCAGCAGTCTCGTCGCTCCCGCCTTCAACATGGCCAAGTGTGGTTCATGACCCGCTTGTACCGACAGACCGATGACCACGATCTCGGGATGGCGGGTCTTGATGTGAGAGGTTGCGTCGACTCCGCTCATCTTCGGCATGTTGATGTCCATCAGGACCAGCGAGGGGCGAAGCCGTTCGGTCATGGCGACCGCCTCCTCACCGTTGGACGCTTCTCCGATTACCTCGATGTCCGCATAACCGTCGAGCACGCTGCGGAGCCCACGCCTCTTCCCCCAAGATCTCTCGCACAGGCTTTCCAATGACGTCCTCGCGCGACACACCAAACCACCTGAGGTAAGCCTCGTTGCACGTGCGGTAACAGAGATCCCTATCGACGTAAGAGATCAGTGCCGGCACGGTGTTGCTGATCATTTCCAGGTGTTGTTCGCTCTGGCGAACGGCATCCGTGTCGGCTGGCCTTTCGGAAATGTGATCGGCTATGCAGGCTTGGTCGTTTCGGGGGCGGCCAGTTCGAGATAAGGCACTCCCGCTTCGTGGAATACCCTCTGCCAGACGGCCGGGGACAACTCATGTTTCAGCAGCACTCCACGGGCATGCCTGAGCGCCTGGTACTGTTCCGGTGTCAGGATTTGTGAGGTGACAATCGTCACGGGAAGCGGAGAAGTGAGGGGATCTTCAGCCAGCTGCGCAAGAACTTCAAAGCCGTCCATCCTGGGCATATTCAGATCCAGCAGGATCAAGGCAGGTCGTAATTGGCGGGCCAATTCCAGCCCTTGCTCGCCGCCTTGCGCTTCGACGATGGAACAGCCGGATTCGTCCAGATGATGGCGGATAATATAGCGGTCGGTTTCCTGGTCGTCGATGATCAGCACTAGGGGGGAACTCCTCGCCGGATCGCGGGCGATATGCGTGACCCGTTGCAGCCGATCCAGAAGCCACGTCCGACGGAGAGGCTTGACACAGTAGTCGTCTGCTCCCAGCGCCAAACCCTTGCGTGGATCCTCTACGCTCGACACAATGAAAATCGGCAGCTTCGACGTCGCTTCCTCACGCTTGAGCTCAGCAAGCCATTGCCAGGCGGGCTCATCCGGCAAGAGCACATCGAGGACGACCGCAACGACGGGCTGTCGGCGCAACTGTTCCCGGGCCTGCCTGATGCTGCCGGCCGGGATCGGCCGGTACGGGGTGTCACGCAAATACTTCTCGTACAAGAGTCGTGTTTCGGGTTCGTCTTCTACGACCAGCACGGCAAGCCTCTTGTCCTCATCCGACGCCTGTACCGACTCGATCTGCTCAGCCCGTTCGATGTCATTGACGGCGCAATTCACGGGAATGGTGGCCACGAAGGTCGACCCTTCGCCAGGCCGGCTGCTGACCTCGATCGATCCGCCGAGCAGCTGAGCCAGCTTACGGCAGAGCGGAAGTCCCAACCCTGTGCCCTTGACCTGCCGTTGAATCGGATGATCGATCTGGGAAAATTCTTCGAAGATGCGTGCTTGATCTTCCTGCGCAATGCCGATGCCCGTATCGGCCACGGAAAAGGCGACCGAGCGTCCGTCTGCCGTCAGCGTGGCGGCCACACGCACCTCGCCCCGCTCGGTGAATTTGATCGCATTGGAAATGAAATTCCGGAGGATCTGAGACACCTTGCCTTCGTCGGTGCGCATGAGCGGAATGCCCACCGGCTCCTCGAAGACGAGATTCACGACGTTCGAGACCAGGAGTGGCCGCAGCATACCGCGCAAGGCGCTGAAGAGATTTGCCACCTCGAACTCCGACGGCTTCACGGTCACTTTGCCCGCCTCAATCTTGGCCAAATCCAGCAAATCATTGACGAGTTCCAGCAGGTCCTCTCCGCTCTTTCGAATATAGCCGACCTGTTTGGCCTGCTCGCTGTTGAGCTCCCCGTCGGTGTGCTCCAACAGTAAGTGCGACAAGGCGAGGATCGCGTTCACCGGCGTTCTGAATTCATGGCTCATGTTGGAGAGGAAGCGCGATTTCATTTCGTCTGCGCGGCGCAAATGTCCCGCCTTTTCATCCAACTCGGCATAGAGTGCGACCACGCCACGATTGGTGTCTTCAAGTTCGCCGTTGAGACGGACCAGCTCCTGTTGACGCTCGTGCAACTCCTCCAAGGCTCTGAGCAATTCCTGGTTTTGCTGTCTGATCTCTTCGATGGGATTCTGGGGTTCGTGCTTCCCCAGCTGCTTGACGACTTTCTCGAAGGTCTTGCCCGTAAAGAACGGCGCTCGCGGGGGAAGGATCTTCGCCAGTCGTATCACGCGCTCTTCGGGCACATTCGATCTGACCTCGCATTGATCCATTAAACGCCGGGCCGCGATGAGTGCCGGTTCCCACTCGGGACCGAGCGGTTCGCCGTTCCCGCCACTGTCCGCACGGACCTTGGCGCCCGCGCCTCTCGTCCAGCTTATGGTGATGAGCAAGACTTGTGGCGCGGTAGTGCCTTCGAGTTGAAAGTCGATGCGGCCGCCCTTGTTCGAGTGCACGAACAATCTCACAATTTCCGAAAGGGCGGTCGAAATCCTGGTCTGATCCTGTTCGTCGAACAACAGGAGGCGTGCCACCTGCCGCGCCCGCTGCCGCGCGGTCACCACATCGTCTTCATAATTGATTTCGACGACACCGATGTGCTGGGACATACCTTCTCCTATTGCAGCCCGTCTGTGCCTGGCTTCTTGAGCACGAGCACAGTGGCATCGTCACGGCCGCGGAGGAAATCGCGGTAGAGCACGCCCGCGATGAGGCTGGGGTCTCGTGCGAGAAGCCCAGGATAGCGCTCGAGGTCCCAGTGGGTCGCGATGCCGTCGCTATGCATGATCAAGACCGACGTGGCCTGCCACGGATGCGAGAATTCCGAGAGTTTGCGGTACTCATGGCCGACGATGCCGTTATACGAGACGAGATGCCGTCGCTCGCCACCTTTCACCACCACCGCCGCAACATTGCCGACCCCGGCGAACCGAACAACCCCGGCCGCTTCGTCAAGCACCGCAACGCCGAATGCCGCGCCTCGCGTGGGTTTTGCCGCTTGATGGGCGGCTTCCACGATCGCGATCGGCGAAAGTCTGTCCGGAGCCCGACGCACCGCGTCAATGATCGCGGTCGCGGCGTCTGACGCAATCACACCATGGCCGAGCCCGTCCGCCACTGCGCAGACCCACCCGTCCGCGAACCAACGCACAATCC
>JAICVE010000228.1 GCA_025935475.1 Nitrospira sp.
AAGACGGGTCTGTAGAATTTGTTTTACGTCCTCTTCAACATCATTCGTTCTTTGATCCATTGGACATTTTCCTTCATCGTTTGGAGGCTCCGGCGCGGGGTGGCCCGCACACTCCCAGCCAAGGCCTGCGCCCTCAGGATCAACGCGATGCCCGTGCCGGCGATAGCCACTCCGACCAGTCCGTAGCACATCCACAGCGGCCACGAGAACCACTCGTGCAGGCCGTGAACCAGCATGAGCAAGAGGAAGAGCACTCCGACGCCCGCCAAGACGGCGCCCATGCCGAAGCCGGAAGCCGCGCGTCCGGCTTTGGTTAATTCAAGTTTGACTTCATCTTTTAATAGTTGCGCTTCTTGACGCATCAGCACTCTGGCATCGTCCAAGATGCCGCTCACAAGACTCATCAACCCGAATCCGGACTGCCGAGTTGTTTCCTGCATGGTTACCTCAAGATCCGCCGGGATACCGCATACCCCACACCCAGTGCGAGGAGCAGCGTTGGCCAGGGGTACCGCTCGATCACCGATTCGATGCGTTCGATGCGTTCAAGCCATCCTGTTGTTTCATGGGAAGTTTCGCGCTCGGTTTCGAGCCCAAGCGACTCGGTCGTTGCCCCTGTCACTGTCCAACGCTCGCTGGCTGGGGGGGGATGTTGTTGCGCCATCTCGTTGTTCGTTCCTTTTTATGACGATACCACGCACCAGGGGGTCACCAACTGGGAGCATCCCTAGAGAAAGGGCGTAGAGCGTGTTACGAAAGTCGTTCGAGGAGAGCGATCGGCGCATGGTTGAGCACTCGCGCCAGGGGAAGGACTCTTCGACCATTGAGTGATTCGGCGCTCAGGATCTCGCCGGTCAAGAGGTGACGAAACTCGCCGAGCGTCGGCCAGGGAGGAGCCGCGACCCAGGTATCTTCCCATACCGTGGGTCCCATCGGCGGATGCTTGCTGTCGGGATGCAGCGTGGCGAGCAGCCGCGGCACGACCGCGACCAACGCCTTATGCTGATTCAGGCGAGCAAAGGCGCAGACGTGCTGTCTCTTGTTGCCTCCGCATTCCAACGGTAGGTATTCACTCTGCTGAAAGAGCTCCGGATGCAGACGGCGATATTCCAACCCGACCATGATCGTGTACATCTTCGCCCGCGCATCATGCACCTGTTCAAACAGCCCTCGCGCGAATTCCGCTCGATCGGATCCAAGACGCTTCAGGGCCGAGCGAAGTTCTTCCGCCATCTCCGACCGGATGTGGTAATCCACCGCACCGCGGTTGTCGGGATCGACGAGGTGGAAGGACCAGAGTTCGGTGCCTTGGTAAAAATCGGGCACGCCCGGCGCAGCGATTTTTAAGACCAACTGGCTCAGGGAGTTGTACAGGCCGTAGCGCGCCACGCGTTCCTGAAAAGGCAGAAACTCCTCGAGAAAGCGATTCGACGGCGTCCGCGCCAGCGCCCCCTCAACGAACGTCTGCACCGCGTGATCGTAGGCAGGGCTCGGGCTGATCCAGCTGGTATGGGCCTTGGCCTCACGCACGGCCTTCTGCATATACCGCTGAACACGGGCGCAGAAGTCCTTGTAGGCTTCGTCTCCCATGGCTTCGAGGGGCCAGACGCCGACGAGCGTTTGATAGAAGAGATACTCGTCGCTGCGATCGGGCATCCGCTCGCCTTCGCTCTCTTTGACGTGTTGCCGGTTCATGCGGCTCCAGCGGCTCACTTTGAGTTTCCATTCCTGCGGCAGCTCGGACAGCACATTGATCCTGGCGCGCACGTCTTCACTCCGTTTGGTGTCGTGCGTGGACGAGGCGGACAGGGCATGCGGCCAGCGTGCCTGTCGGTCCCACATTCGTTTATGGAATTCCTCCACAGAGAGACCGAACTGCTCCGGGTCCCCCCCAACCTCGTTCAGGGAGACCAGTCGCTGGTACCGGTAAAAGGCCGTGTCCTCGACGCCCTTCGCCGTGACCGGGCTCGTGGTTTGCTGAAATTTTCTGACGAAGCGCATCTGTTCGTTTTGATCTTCGTTGGTGCGGGGCTCGCGCTGCTTCAAGAGAATCGAACGGATGAAATCAAATACCTGACCGCTGATGGCAGGGTTCCTTCGCTTCGCCCGCGCGACCGCCATATGAATGTACGCGCGATCACGTTCGGCGACGGTTTCCGGCCCGTCGGTGACGTACGTTCGATAGACCGGGAAACAGGCGATGATCTCCCGAATCGCGTGCGTGAGGTTATTTAAGGTAAAGTCGCGCGAACGACGGTCCCGTTCCGAGATGCCGTTGAGCTGGTGACCCAGCACGTTGATCTCGCTCGCCATCGAGACCTGCATGATCAATTGCTTGCAGGCGTATACCAAATCGGCGTAGTCGTCTTCCCGGCCGATAAATTTGGTGTAGAAATGGGTGAAGAATTTCTCGTTGAGGCCCGACACGAACAGGCCGTTGACCTGGTTGAGAAAATCGTAACCCGTGGTCCCTTCGACTGGCCACGTGTCGGGGAGCGGCTCGTCCTTGCCGAGGATTTTCTCCACGACGATAAAGAGGGGTGCCTGTGACCCGTCTCCCTGAGGCGCAGTCAGCTCCCGCAGCTGCTGGAGATACCGCCCGGGATCGTACAGGCCGTCGACATGATCGATGCGGCAGCCGCGCACGATTCCCTGCCGCGTCAACTGCAGCAGCAGCTGGTGCGATTCCTGGAACACCGCCTCTTCTTCCATCCGGATGGCGGCGAGGTCATTGATGTCAAAAAACCGCCGGTAATTGATTTCCTCGGACGCCACTTTCCAGGAGGCGAGACGGTAGGCCTGTTCGTTGAGCAGCGCATCGAGAAGATCGAAGCTCTCCGAGCGCCCGCTCTCCCCATTGAAGATCCGCACATTCTCAAGCACAAAGGCGCGGACCACGGGGCTCTCCTCCATCAAGGCGGCTAGCCGTTTCTTCACGATTTCTTTTTCGCGGTAATGTTCTGCAATCCGTTCCGGATTGCGCTCTCCGGCTTCGGGGAGATTCTTCAACGCGGTCAGAATGCTTTGCAGCTCCATCACCGGCATCGCGTGCTCGTCTTCCGCCACCAGCACCTCGAGACGATGGGAGAGGATTCTGGTCCATGTCTTCGGTGCCAACGGCAGATGATGGTCTCCGTAGCGCAGCAGGAACGCCCTGTCCTCGTACACAAGCTCCATTTCCTGATTTTCGAGGACCGCACCGTATTGATCGCCGAGGATCGGCAACAAAACCTTATTTTCCAACTCACGCTTGATCGGATGCCAGTCGATGTCGAAGGCGGTGGCGTACCTGGAACTGGGACCGTTTTCCAGCACATCGCGCCACCAGCGGTTCAAGGTCCCGCCGATGCCCATATGATTGGGAACGACGTCGAGGACGAGGCCCATGCCGCGCGTCTGCACCTCCCGGACGAAGTCATCAAAGTCCTTCTCGCTTCCCAGCTCGGGATTCACGACCACGGGATCGATCACATCGTACCCGTGCTCGCTTCCAGGCGCGGCTTTGCTGATGGGAGACAGGTAACAATCGGTGATGCCGAGAGCGTGGAGATAGGGCACGGCCCGCATGGCGTCGGCAAACGTAAAGGCGCGGTGCAACTGCAGCCGGTATGTGGCCAGTGGAAACGTCGGCTGTGGCGGAGCGTTCATGATACTCGCCTCAACAGCTCGGCATTTACGGACGAGGGGTGCGGCAGGACGACGAGACCGGAATGGGACAGATGAAATTTCCGACCGTCGAGTCCTGGGTCAAACCCGATACGGGCGTGGGCCGGAACGGAGCTCCCCCGATCAGCGATGACGCGCCGCAGCCGCGCATGCGCGCCGATGTGCACATCGTCCAGAATGACACACTCTTTCAACTGCGCGCCTCGTTCAATGCGCACGCCTCTGCCGATGACCGACTTCTGGATGTCGGCATCGACACACCGGGTTCCATGCCCGATCATCGACTGGTCGACGTGCGTCCCGACCAGCATGGCCATGGGCCCATCATACTCGCTTGAGAAGATCGGCCACGCCGGGTTGTGCAAATCGAAGAGCGGACGTTCGCCGAGCAGATCCATATTGCTCTGCCAATAGGCTTCGAGGGTGCCCACGTCGCGCCAATACCCCTTCTCTTCGTACTGGCGCAGGCCGGGGATGTCGTTGTGCTCGAGGTTGTAGACATAGACTCGGTGTTCCTCGAGCAGCTCTGGCACAATATTGCGACCGAAGTCATGCGTGCCGGGAGACGACGCGTCGCGCTTCAAGATCGGCACCAACGCCTTCGTCTTGAACAGATAATTGCCCATGGACGACAGCGCGTAGCCAGGCCGCCCGGGCATCTGCTTGGGGGCGGAAGGTTTTTCCTCGAATCCGATCATTCTTCCGTGCTCATCCGCCTCGAGAATGCCGAAGCCGGTCGCGGCCTTGGCTGGAACAGGCAACGCTGCCACCGTCGCATCCGCATCGTGATCGAGATGCTCATCGAGCATCTGCCGGATGTCCATCCGGTAGACATGGTCCGCTCCGAACACGGCAATGACATCGGGTTGCCAGTCATCAATGAGATTCAGGTTCTGGTACACCGCGTCCGCCGTTCCTTCGTACCACCCCTCGCGCGCCCGCATTTGCGGCGGGACCACGCTCACAAAACTGTGGGACAAACGCCCACCCATATGCCAGCTCTTGCGCAGGTGTTCGATGAGGGATTGCGAGCGGTATTGAACGAGCACGTAAACCGAGGTGATGTTTGAGTTCAAAAAATTGCTGAGGACGAAATCGATGATGCGATACTTCCCTCCGAATGGTACGGCAGGCTTACTGCGGACTTCAGTCAGGGGCAGGAGACGTTCGCCTTTGCCTCCGGCCATGATAATTCCCAGAACCCGTTGCGGCTTCATTCTTTCCTTAGCCCTATCTTCTCTTGGAGGGTTTGGGACACCGTAGGACGATACCAACTACGAGGTGGCCCCCTAACTAGGTGTTCCCCTGGACGACCGAGCTGTGCACCTTACGTCTGTTGAGATAGCCGATGTGCATAGGTCCCCTGGGGAATTCCCCAGTACGTTTCACCCAGTTGACCAGCGAAGATGCAGCCACTGGTGCGCACAGGAGAGAGACGGAGGTTGGTTTTTGATGATCATATGGCCCCTCCTCTGTGGAGTTCTGGTCTTCGCTCTCATGAGCGCCACTGGCCACGCGGCGGAAGAGGGAGCTGGCGGGGAGCGGGCGAAGGAGCCCGCGCGGACCGTCGAACCGAAGAAGAAACA
>JAICVE010000155.1 GCA_025935475.1 Nitrospira sp.
TCAATCATCCGCGCCAGCGTCCCTTTGCTGATGACGACGTCGTTCAAGACGACGCCTTGCGCCACTGTCTCCCCATGACGATGGATGTGAGAGCTGATCATCAACCGCTCATCCAGCACGTATTCGTTCGCGAAGACACGTTCTAAGGACGGGTAGAGATTTTCGAGCCGAACCTCCGTAAGAAAACCGAGGCCGCCCATATTGACGCCGAGAATGGGAATGCTTCGTTCACCGGCCAACCGGGCGGCACTCAGCATTGTGCCGTCACCGCCAAGGATCAGAAGTACATCAGCTTTCTGAGCCAATTGTGTTTTCTGCAGGCCGCCGCGCTCGTTCAACAGCGTGGCCGACGTATTGTCCAAGATCACATCGATCTTTCGGTCCCGGAGCCAATTCACAACCGCATGAACCGTCGCCTTGACTTCGGGGAACTTGGGCTTAGTTAAGATGCCGATGCTTTTGCTTTTCATGCGGCAGGCCTGACGGAATCGATGAAAAATCCGGCTAAAAGGTGCGGGATTCTATCGGGAGGGTTAGATGAAGTCAACGAACCGCTGGCCGATGCATAGTTGAATTCTGTACGAGCCACATCTCATCGCCGAGCAATTTGTTCGCAACCTTGACAGTCAAAAAGCTTCTCGTTAGAATTAGGCCAGATATTTCGAAGGGTTTGCGCAAGTCGCCGTCAGAGTAAGTCCCCCACCAAGTTAGGAGGCAGGATGTTCGAACGATTCACGGACAAGGGTCGGAAGATCATCATCCTGGCGCGAGAGGAAGCCGAGCGTCATCAAAACGACTACCTCGGAACCGAGCACCTGGTCTTAGCCATCCTTCGCGAATCCGACGGCATCGCCTTGATGATTCTCAAAAAGATGGGCCTTTCGACCGAGCAGATTCGATTGGAAATTGAGCGCAACCTGCCCGGCGGCGGCACGACAATGACCTTTGGAGAGATCCCTTTCAGCCCCCGCGTCAAAAAAGTGATCGAATATGGCGTGGAGGAAGCGCGGTTGCTCGGCCACAATCATATCGGGAGTGAACATCTTCTGTTGGGACTGTTGCGCGAAGAGGAAGGCATCGGTGGCAAGATCCTTCGCAGCCTCGGCGCCAATCTTTTGACGGCGCGCCAACTGACAGTCACCTTCCTTCGGAAGTCTGCGCCGCGTGAACGCGATCGCAAGAGCAACACTCCCGCACTCGATGAGTTCGGGCGCGATCTAACCCAGATGGCCCAGGAAGGGCAACTGGATCCCGTCATCGGCCGTGCCGACGAAATCGAACGCGTCCTACAGATTCTCAGCCGCCGCACCAAAAACAATCCAGTGTTAATCGGCGAATCAGGGGTCGGCAAGACAGCCATTGTCGAAGGACTGGCGCAACGCATCGTGCAGTCTGAAGTCCCGGACAATCTCCTCTCTCGTCGGGTCATTGCCCTGGATCTCGGCTCCTTGGTGGCCGGCACGAAATACCGTGGCCAATTTGAAGAGCGCCTGAAAGTGGTCATGAAAGAAATCGTGCAGGCCGGCAACATCATCATCTTTATCGACGAATTGCATACGTTGGTGGGAGCCGGAGCGGCAGAAGGTTCCATCGACGCGTCCAATATGCTGAAGCCCGCGCTGTCGCGGGGCGAAATTCAATGCATCGGCGCGACCACACTCGATGAATACCGCAAACACATTGAAAAGGATGGGGCGTTGAAGCGCCGATTCCAGCCGATCTATGTTCAGCCGCCGAGCCTTGATGAGACCGTGCGCATCATTCAGGGTCTCCGAGACCGGTATGAAGAACACCACGGCGTAGAGATCACCGAGGACGCGATCGTCGAGGCAGTCAAACTGTCGGACCGGTACATCACCGATCGGTTCCTGCCAGACAAGGCCATCGACTTGATCGATGAGACAGGCTCGCGTGCAAAGCTCCAGACATACGCGCTGCCCGGCGAACTCAAGGCGATGGAGCAGGAACTCAAAAAGGTCTCACGCGACAAGGAATTGGCGATCTCGATGCAGAACTTCGAGGAGGCCGTACGGCACCGTGAAGAGGAGGAACGGCTCCGCAAGCTGCTGGACGAGTCCAAGCGCGAATGGAAAAAGAATCAGGAGAAACAGAAGCCGACGATCGGCAAAGAAGACGTCGCCTATGTCGTCTCGAAGATGACCGGCATTCCGCTCTTCAAGCTCGAAGAGGAAGAGTCGAACAAGCTGTTGCGAATGGAAGAATTCCTCCATAAGCGCGTTGTCGGCCAGAATGAGGCCATCTCGGCCGTCTGCCGCGCCATCCGACGTTCACGAGCCGGTTTGAAAGAGGCCAAGAAGCCGATCGGCTCATTTATCTTCCTCGGACCTACGGGTGTCGGCAAAACCGAGTTGGCCAGGACACTGGCTGAATTCCTCTTCAACACTGAAGATGCGTTGATCCGCATCGACATGTCGGAATACCAGGAAAAGTTCACGAGTTCGCGATTGTTCGGAGCGCCTCCCGGGTATGTCGGTTATGAAGAAGGCGGACAGCTCACCGAGCGCGTACGCCGTCGGCCCTATTCGGTGGTGCTGTTCGATGAGATCGAGAAGGCGCATCCCGATGTCTTCAATCTCCTGTTGCAGGTATTGGATGATGGCGTGCTGACGGACAGCCTTGGCCGTAAGGTCGATTTCAAGAACACTGTCGTGATCATGACGTCAAACATCGGCACCAAGATGATCCAAAAAGGCGTCAGTCTGGGATTCCAGAGCACGGACGCGGAGCAGGATCGTCATAAGAAGGAAGAAGTGTTGGGAGAGCTGCGCCGCCAATTCAGCCCGGAGTTCTTGAACCGAATCGACGAAATCGTCGTCTTCCACCAGCTTGATAAGACGCACCTCACGAGCATTCTGGACATCCTGTTGCGGGAGCTCAATCTGCGCCTCGTCGACAAGGGTGTCGAAATCGAGGTCGACGATGAGGTCAAGGCCTGGCTGATCAAGGAAGGCTACGAGCCGCTCTACGGAGCGCGGCCGATGCGCAGGACGATCCAACGTGCCATCGGTGATCCGCTCTCCGAAGAAATGATCAGGGGCCGCTTCAAAGAGAGCCGCAAGATCCGCGTCGTGCTTCGCGATGGCGCCCCCACGTTTATCGAGCAGGAGGCCATGGCAGAGGTCTGACGGACCGGCGTGCACGCACGACACGCATTGTTTTCGACACATCATCATGCGACCCTTGTCTCAGTTCCGGCAAGGGTCGCATTGTTTTTTCTCCTGGAATCGGATGAACGTCCAAACCCTCCGCGCCCTACCACAGGGTCCCATCCTCGGTATCGAAACCTCCTGTGATGAGACTGCGGCCGCCATCCTTGGAGCGGATGGGTCTGTTCTGGCCAACGTCGTTGCCTCCCAGCATGCCGTCCATGAACGCTTCGGCGGCGTCGTACCTGAACTGGCCTCTCGTGCCCATATTGAGATGATTGAGCGAGTGGTCCTTGCCGCGGTCGGGGAAGGGCACGTGGCTTGGGACTCACTCGCCGGGATCGCCGTCACCCAAGGTCCTGGCTTGGCCGGCGCACTGATTGTCGGCCTCAATTATGCCAAGTCCTTGGCCTACATGCTCGGTCTTCCTCTCGTGGGCGTCAGCCATTTGGAAGCGCACATCGCTTCCGCCTGGCTGGAAGACCCAAAGTTTCCGCCGTCGTGCATCGTGCTGGTGGTTTCGGGCGGACACACGCATTTGTATCGAAGGGACGCCGAGGGAATCAGTCACCTGCTGGGCTGCACGAGAGACGATGCGGCAGGTGAAGCCTTCGACAAAGGTGCGCAGATGCTAGGCCTCGGATTTCCCGGCGGACCGGCACTCGATCTGCTTGCACAGACAGGTGACCCGTCCGCCATTTCTTTTCCAAGGTCGTCACTCCAGAAAAGCAGTTTGGAATTCAGTTTTAGCGGGTTGAAAACGGCGTTGCTCTACAAACTGCAGGCGATGGGCAAAATGGAAGGGGTCCGCCGCCGAGCTGATTTGGCCGCAGGCTACCAGGAGGCGATCGTCAGGGTCTTGATCGACAAGGCTTTAAGGGCCGTGCAGCAGACGGGCATTCGGTCACTGGCAGTCGTCGGAGGCGTGTCGGCGAACTCACGACTTCGCGCACTGCTGCACGAATCCGCACAGGCATCACAGATCCGTCTGAGTATTCCTCCGCTCCGCTTCTGCACGGACAACGCAGCCATGGTGGCAGCTGCCGGCCGCCAGGCGCTCGCCGCCGGACACCGCATGGCATTCGATGCCGAACCCTTAACCACCCTTGAGCCGGCGCTCGCGCCATGAAATCTATGGAGGTCGCCCATTCCTGAAGTCTACGGTCAAACCAGCGGTTTACGCGCCGGACAAGTGGCTGCCGTCGAGCGTCTTTACCGACGGCGGGTCCCGCAAGACAAAGTGCTGTCTCTTGAGCTGGCGAAAGCCATGTGTCAACTCTCGTTGGAAATCCGTCGTCCGCTGGCGGTGTTGTTAACCAGACGAGGGCAAGTCCAAGAGATTATCATTGGCACCGATCTCACCCTTTCACCGACCACACTCTCCAAATTCCGCGCCGGCTCCCGCTCGCTGCGTGGGCTCAGGTTGATTCGCACTCAACTCCATGATCAACCGCTCAGCCAGGAGTCGTTGACGGACTTGGCGTACCTCCGTCTCGATTTATTCGGCGTCGTTTCGGTCACGCCGACGGGCAATCCCGGGATGTTGTATGTGGCGCATCTGCTGCCGCCCAACGGCACGGGGCAACTCTGCAATGTGCTCAAAGGCATCCCGTTCCAGCAACAGACACTGGCCTTCGACCGGTTCATCGAAGAGCTTGAGACGGATATGCAGCGCGCTCGCGGCACTCACGCCATTGGGCATGATGCGGAGTCGGCAATGTTGGTGAGCGCTTCCTCGCGAAGCCGGAACGAGCAGGAAGAGCGCCTGCTCGAACTGACCGAATTGGCCTCCTCGGCTGGCGTGACGGTCATTGACCGGATGGCGCAGCGCACGCCCGACGGTCACCAACGCTATCTGCTGGGCAGCGGAAAGCTGAAGGATGTCTTGATTCAGACCCTGCACAAGGGAGCGGACATGGTGATCTTCGATCAGACGCTCACTCCCGCCCAATCCCGCGCGATTTCGGAGATGACGGACATCAAAGTGATCGATCGCACGCAGTTGATTCTGGATATTTTTGCGCGACGGGCACACAGCCGCGAAGGCAAAGTGCAGGTCGAACTCGCGCAGCTCCGCTATCTGCTGCCGAGACTGTCCGGAAAAGGCACGGAGTTGTCGCGCCTGGGCGGCGGTATCGGATCGAGAGGTCCTGGCGAAACCAAGCTGGAAACGGATCGGCGACGGATTCGAGATCGCATCACCCATCTGGAGCGCGAACTCCAGAACTTCGCTCGCCAGCAGGACCAGCGCCGTGGGCGCCGTACCAGGCACCGGATGCCCGTGCTTTCCTTGGTCGGCTACACGAATGCCGGGAAATCGACCCTGCTCAATGTGCTGACGAAAAGCCATGTGTCCACACAGGATCGTGTGTTTGAAACCCTAGACACCACGAGCCGCAGACTGAGATTTCCCAGGGACCGCGAAGTCATCGTGACCGACACTGTGGGATTCATCCGGGATCTCCCGCAGGAGCTGGTCGGTGCGTTCCGGACGACCCTGGAGGAATTGCGCGAAGCGGATCTTCTCGTTCATGTGGTCGATGCCAGCGCCGCAGACGTCGACATCCAGATCTCGGCCGTGGTGAGGATTCTTCAGGATTTGAATCTCGACACTTTGCCCCGGACGCTGGTGTTCAACAAATGTGATCGCCTTCCGCGCCACGAAGCGGAGCTGCTCTGTCGCCGGTATCAGGCCATCGGCGTCTCCGCACTGCAACCGGATACCCTGCAGCCGTTACTCGATCATCTCGAACGGAAACTCACACTCGCCGTTCCGCCTGATCACGCGGCTCCTGATGCCGTCGTCGCGCTTGCTTCTCGTTCCTGATCTCTTCACAATCTAGCGGTCCGGCCATGCCACGCACGCCAACATCCCCGGCCGACCTTCGGAAGCGGGCACAATCGGTTACGCGAACGCTTCTGGCCGCAATGCCAGAAGCCAAGGTTGAGTTGTCACACCGGTCACCCTGGGAGCTCCTTGTGGCCACCATTCTGTCGGCGCAGTGTACGGATCAGCGCGTGAACCAAGTCACCCCCGTGCTGTTCAAGCGTTACAAGACCCCCTCGGAATTGGCCAAAGCCAGACCGGCTGAGCTCGAACAGATCATCCGTTCGACCGGCTTCTATAAGAGCAAGGCCAAAAACCTTGTGGCCTGCGCCCATGCGATCACCATACAATTCGGCGAACGTGTTCCTGACCGTATGGAGGATTTAGTGAGCCTGCCGGGAGTGGGGCGCAAAACGGCTAACGTGCTGCTGGGCCAAGCGTTCGGCCAACCAGCGATCGTGGTCGATACCCATGTGAAGCGCGTCTCCAATCGCTTGCGGCTGACCACCTCCGACGATCCCGACCAGATCGAACAGGACCTCCAGCAATTGCTGCCAGCTTCGCAGTGGACCGGTGTGTCACAGCGCTTGCTACTGCATGGCAGATATATCTGCCTCGCGAGCAA
>JAICVE010000140.1 GCA_025935475.1 Nitrospira sp.
AGCGATTTCAGTACAATGCGGCCTCGTTTTGGTCCACCACTTCGAGGAGGGTTTCACATGAGCAAGATGTTTGGACAGGTCAGTGCAGGCGCGGCGACGCTCTTGATCGGGGCTTCCACGGCCCTCGCCAATGAGCCGAAGGGTGGGGCACCGGATTATAGCGGAATCAGCACCATGTATTATTCCCTCATCGGTATCGTGCTCGCCTACGGCGTCTACGACACGTTTTTCAAGAAAAGCTAGCGATTCTCTCGCTTGTCGATCGTCCCCGAGCGCCGGGTCCGGCCGGAAGCACGGGGTGTTCCTCTGAATATCCGCCGGTCCTCCATCATTGTCTTCCGTCGAGCAGCGGCTTCACCGTTTCCATCACCTTGTCGGCGATGATGCGGTAGCCCTCGCTTGTGGGATGAATGCCGTCGGCTTGATTGAGCGACGCCGACCCGGCCACGCCATCGAGAAAAAAGGGAATCAGTGTCAGGCGATACCGCTTGGCGAGGGCCGGATAGATCGCCTCGAAACCCTTCGTATACTCTGCGCCGTAGTTCGGAGGGAGCTTCATTCCCGCGAGAATCACCGTGACAGATGCATCTTGACACCGCTTGATGATCCGCTCGAGGTTCGCTTTGGTCTCATCGAGGTTGAGCCCGCGAAGCCCGTCGTTGCCTCCCAGCTCGAGGATCACGAGATCCGGACGGCTTTTGAGTACCCAATCCACCCGTCGCACGCCGCCCGCTGTCGTGTCTCCGCTCACCCCTGCATTGATGACCCGATAGCGGAGGCCCTGCTCGTCCAAACGACGCTGTAACCGTGCCGGGTACGCCTCTTCCGCTGCAACGCCGAGCCCCGCCGTGAGACTGTCGCCGAACGCCACGATCCGTGGCCGATTATCATCGGCAACGGCTGCCGTTGAATGGCCGATGACCCATGCGATGAGCCACAGCGCCAGAAACAGCGGCTTGGCGAAGTCGTTGAGAAGTTCTCTGGCCGGCATTGGACTTCAGTATAATACCATCTGATCCTCAACCGAGGTCTTCAAGGAGCGTTTCTTATGATTGCGGTGCAACATCTGTCCATGCGTCTGACCGCCGCCGGCCGACCGGTCACTATTCTCGACGACGTAACACTGGAAATTCCCTCGAAACAAACGGTGGCCGTCATGGGTCCGTCGGGGAGTGGAAAGTCCACCTTGTTGGGATTGATGGCTGGTCTCGACCGACCGACGGCGGGGGCGATCACGCTGGACGGCACCGAGATCACCTCGTTGTCCGAGAGCCGAATGGCCAAGTTCCGGCGCGCGAAGATCGGCTACATCTTTCAGTCCTTCCATCTGATTCCCACGCTGACCGCTTTGGAAAATGTACTCGTCCCGTTGGAACTATCTGGAAACGCCGCTGCGAAGGACCAAGCCATCGAATTGTTGCAGACCGTGGGATTGGGCAACCGGCTCGACCATTACCCGGTTCAGCTCTCCGGAGGTGAACAGCAACGGGTCGCCGTGGCACGAGCCTTTGCCTGCCGGCCCCCGATCCTCCTGGCCGACGAGCCAACAGGGAACCTGGATTCACAGACCGGGCACCGCATCATGGATCTTGTGCTGGCCCTTCATCGTGATTACGGGACTACCTTAGTGCTGGTCACGCATGACCGCGCCATCGCGAGCTTGATGCATCGAGTAATCGCTCTACGGGATGGACGCATCGAGTCCGACGAAATCCTTCCTCGAACCGAACCTGGCGAGAGCGCGTCGTGAGCCTCTTCATGTTCCGCATGGCCTGGCGTGAAACTCGGGGGGCCTGGCGCCACTTTCTGTATTTCTTTATCTGCATCGCCATCGGGGTCAGCGCGCTGGTCGGCGTGTCGCTCTTTGCCGCTCATGTGGAGCATGCCGTATCCAGACAGGCGAAGGGCTTGCTCGGCGGCGATCTTGAGATCCGCTCCTCGCATGCCTTGAGCGCCGAAAGCCGGACGGTCCTCGACACGCTCGACCAGCGAAGCATAACCCGGACGCATATCAGCGAGTTGGTGGCGATGGCCGCCCGCATCACGAGGGGGGCCACGGCCGCTCAAGCCACGCAGATCGTGGAACTCAAGGCGGTGGAGCCTGGATACCCCTTGTACGGAACGTTGAAGACCGAGCCCCTACGTCCTTTGGATCGCCTGCTGCATCCGGACCGGTCACAGTGTGAGACCCCTCCCTGCCATGGCGCGGTGGTCCAGGAAGCGCTGCTGCTTCGCATGCGACTGGCTATCGGCGATCGCCTCAGGATCGGGAAGGCGGATTTTCTCATCACAGGGCTGGTCCGCACCGAGCCCGATCGCATGGCCAATGCCTTCAGTCTGGGCCCACGTGTCATCATCTCAAACGCGGGCCTGAAATCGTCGGCACTGGTGCAGCCGGGCAGCCGGGTCCGTGAACGGGAACTGCTCCGGCTGCCTCCTCAAATGCCGCTCGAGCCCTTGCGTGCGGAACTACGCGGCCGTTTGGCTGCCGATCACGTGCGTGTCTCCGGTTATCGCGACGCGCAACCTCAGCTCAAACAGTTTCTCGAACAGTTGTCCCGCTACCTGGGGCTCATCGGCTTGACGGCCCTGTTCATCGGCGGCCTGGGCGTAGCCATGTCGATCAATGCCTTCATGCGCGAAAAATTGAAAACCATCGCCATCCTGAAAACTCTCGGTGCCGATTCGTCCGTGCTGATTGGGGCCTATGTGCTGCAGGCGATCGGGCTAGGTGTGATTGGGAGCGGTGCCGGAATGTTGCTCGGCATCCTGCTCCAGCGCGTGCTTCCGCCATTAGTGGCTGGGGCGTTCGTGAGCGATCTGCTTGATCAAGTCGGCGCGTCCACGGAACTTTCGGCGGTGTCGATCGGCCCGCTTCTCAAAGGCGGCGCGTTGGGATTGCTCACCACGCTGCTCTTCTCGCTCTGGCCTCTACTGCGGGTTCGGGACGTCGCTCCTTCAGCGATTTTCCGGCGCGAGGTGGAACAGGATACAGGCGGCGCCTCATCCAAGTCGTCCTGGAGAGTCAACATAGGCCTACAGGACCGATTCGGTATGACCTCCGCCGTCGCGCTCATCGTCGGTCTTGCAGCCTTGTCCGTTTGGCAGGCCGGTTCATGGCGGGTTGGCGGCTGGTACATCGGCGGGGTGGCCATTGCCATCCTCACGTTGCTCGGCTGCGCACGGCTGATGGTATCCGGGCTGCGCCTGATACCCAAACCTGCCTCTCTCACGCTGCGCTATGCGATAGGCAATGTGTTGCGGCCCGGCGGACAGACAGCGGGGATACTGGTGGCGATCGGGCTGAGCGTGATGGTCATCGTCACGGTCTCCTTGGTCGAGCGTGCATTGCTTCGACAGGTCGGCGAGACCCGGCCGGTGGATGCGCCGACATTCTTCTTCATCGATCTGCAGCCCGATCAAACAGAAGGGTTTGCCAAACTCATCGCCGGGCGAACGGCCGGGCGCGGGCCGGAAATGACCCCGCTCGTGCGCTCTCGACTCCATGCCGTAAACGGCGAAGAAGTGAAAGTCGAGGAGGAACGGGACCAAGAGGAGCGGCGCGAAGAGGGCAAGGAAGAGCGGCGAAAGCAATGGTACCTCTCGCGGGAATACGTGCTGACGTTTCTAGAGCAGCTCCCGAAAGGGAACGAGATTATTCGCGGCGCGTGGTGGCAGCCGGGACAGCGCTTCGCCGCGCCGCAGGTATCGATCGAAGAAGAGGCGGCACAGGCCTTGGGACTGGACGTGGGGTCTCAACTCGAACTGGATATTCAAGGGGCCACGATCCGCGCCGAAGTATCAAGCATTCGCAAGGTGGATTGGAGGAATTTTTCCACCAACTTTTACATGATACTGTCGCCGGGATCGCTTGACGGCGCCCCGGTCACGTATGTGGCGACGATCCGCGTCGACCCTGAGCAGGAAGTTCCGTTGCAGCAGGCTGTGGTCGAGGCCTTTCCGAACGTCAGCGCGATCCACGTTGGTGACGTTCTCCGCAATTTTGCCAACGTGCTGGATCGCCTCGCCTTGGCCATTCGAGCCGTCGCACTGTTCTGTGTCGTGACGGGCGGACTGGTGATGGCGGCGGCGCTGGCAGCAACCAGATATCGGCGGCTGTATGAATCGGTCATTCTGAAGGCGATGGGCGCCACTCGCGGTCTGATTGCGAGGACATTTGCTGCCGAGTATGCGCTGCTGGGGTGCATCGGTGGGATGCTGGCGGTGGGATTGTCGAGCGCGCTATCGTGGCTGGTATTGACGCACATCTTCGATTTGACGTGGAGTCTGCATCCGATGGTGCTGTTAAGTGGACTGAGTTGCACCGTGTTGCTGACGCTAGTTGTTGGCTTGCTCAGCACATTCCGTATTCTTGGCCAGAGACCACTGGCGATCTTACGCCACGAATAGCGGCGTCTCGGTTAATTGGCAACGAGGCGAAACAGTCCGCTCGGCTGTGTCACAAGGTACAGCTCACCCTGGGCGTCTTCGCCAAAGCTGGTGATCTGCTGACCGGCGGGTGGACTGAGTAACGGCCAACTGTTCTGCGTGCCGAGTTTTCCGTTTTGCAGCTGAAAACTTCTGACGAATCCAGCGCAGAGGTCTCCATAAAAGTAAGTGCCGCTCATAGAGGAATTCCTTGTCCCTCGGTATACATATCCGCCGATGATTGAACACGCGCCATCATCATGAGTGTAGTCCAGGATAGGCAGCGTGAGTCCGGCAGTGTTACACCCGCTCGGCGGATCGAAACACAAAAATCCTTCCATGATATGCCAGCCATAGTTGATGGCCCTGCCAGCATCCGGCGCCTGCGCAACGTCTATTTCTTCGCGCTGACTTTCTCCGACGTCGCCAATGTAGAGGTTGCCGGTGGTGCGATCGAAAGAAAAACGGTAGGGGTTCCGCAGGCCGTAGCTCCACACCGCGGGATCCCCGCCTGGTAGCACAAAGGGATTATTGCTGACGAAGGCGCAGGGATTGCCGGTCAGCGGGTTGAGCCGCAGGAGTTTCCCCAAAAGTACGGTCTTCGTCTGGGCATTGTTTGGGGCGTCGCCGCTACCTCCGCCATCTCCAACACCTGCATAAAGACAGCGGTCCGGTCCGAATGCGAGCATGCCGCCGTTGTGATTGGCATTGGTCGGATGAGGGACGGTCTTGAGAATGGTTTCCGTAGAGCTTGCGACATTGTTGGTCGGCGGATTTGCCTGGTACCTGGCGATCACAATATCACCGGCGGCTATCGCGCCGGTAGCTCTAGCTGTGTAGTACACATAGAAGAAGCCGTTTGTCGCATAGTCGGGGTCAAAGGCCATCCCGAGCAGGCCGCGTTCTCCGCCGCTGAGCACACGCGAGCTCAGATCGAGATAGGTCCCTATGAGAGCCCCACTCGACACATCCACGATCCGGATCAGTCCGCCCTGTTCAACAATAAACAGGCGGGTCTCGCTCGAATTCCCAATTGGCGCGGTGAGGAATAGCGGCGAAGAGAACACCGTCGAAGTCGCGACGGGTTGCAGCGTCAGGCTATTGGAGGGACCGGGAGCTGGACCCGCACCGCCGCCGACACCACCCCCGTTGTCGCCACTACAGGCCACCAAAAACAGGCCGCAGAGAACGAAGCAAAGAGAAAGGAGTTTGCGTGACGCCGGCAGGGACATGTCACCAGCCTACTATGAGATGTCCCGTCACTCAATCTTGAAAATGCGCAAACCAGACCTCTTTTAATAACGACCTTGCAGGTATTCAGTCAGACTTCTGCCGTATCGCTCTCCGAAGGAAACGCCGATCCGCAGCTGTTCAAGATACTGATCCAGGGTTTTCCCGCCGAGATCGATTTTCCGACTGTCGAAGAACTGCCTGACGTCTCGTTCGAGTTCGGGCTTGCATAGACCCGTGATGCCGCCGCACATGCGCCGGAGTCCTTGCTTGGGAAACCGCTGGTCCAACACCTCCCAGTTCGTCTTCACGAAGCGCCAACCCAGTTCACGGCCATATACATTGTTCATGACCGCGCTGACCATGAAGGGTGCATCCTGGATACGGATCTCACCGTCGAGAGTTTTGGCCAGCGTCCGGTCGAGCAGGGTCGGCTGCCGAAACATCGCCAAGGCAAAGAGATAGCGGCGCTCCTCTTGCGGAGTCGCAGCCGTTTTGAACCGCTCGGTGAACTCGTCGTAACGAGCTGCATTTCCAGTAAAGGCAAGAATGGCCACGAGCGCAGGAAAAAGATTTGGATCAACCGCAGCCGAGTCCTTGCGAGCAGTGGCGTACAATTCTGCCGCACGGGCCTGCGTCTCAGAATCGTTGCCGAGCCGGCCCAGCGCGCCGATGAGCTCGCTCCTGAGCTGACCGGTCAGCTCGCTTTCACCCGGTTGTGGCGTCCATCCCACCGACGCGGTCGCGGGACCGACCCTTGTCCGTACGAACGCCTCCAACAGAGGTCGATGAGACGGATCGATGATGCGGTTGAGGAAGGCCAGGGAATCGATCAACACGGCCCAAACGTTCTTATCTCGTTCCGTGGTGAAGCGGCCGGTCAGATCCAGATAGGCAGGCAGCGGCATCAAACCGGCGACTGTGGCCGCCCAGGCGTCGTTGACCAGATTGAATCGTTCGATGGGCGCGAGTGTGTCCAAGCTCTCAAGCAGTCGTTGCAGGAGGCGAGGGCCATAGTGGACCCGGTAAAATCCGTGTCCCCCTTCGTTGACGACCACCAGTTGGGTCTCAGCAGGACAAGCCACACGCTCCCCAGGACTCGTGAGCAGTAGCCGGCGGGTGTCCGTCTTGTCTCCCGTCTGGATCCGAAGCTGGACAGGCACCTGCCAGTAGCCGGCGGTAGGGTTGGGAAGATAGGTAAAGCGTTGCTGCGTTAAGACGAGTTCCATACGTTCGGTCAGTTCCGCCGTCAACACCGGGTAGCCAGGCTGGAAGATCCAGCCATCCATCAAATCAGGTACCCCTTGCCGCGCGGCCCTTCCGAGAGAGATCCAGAGATCCTTGGTATCGGCGTTGCCGTAGGCATGGGTCAGTAGATATTCTCGGATGCCGTCGCGAAACACCGTGGGACCAATGTGCTGCTCGAGCATGCGAAG
>JAICVE010000005.1 GCA_025935475.1 Nitrospira sp.
CCGCCAAGAAATCCGTCGCGACTCATTAGGCAGTAACTACTCGTTGCTTCCTCCTGCCTGTACTTTTCCTCCCTTCGTGTGTATGGTTTCTGCCTACTGTGACTCAATCACCATATCCGCGCAGCCCAAAAATGCTCCTCGGTGGAATCGCCCACCTCGCCCGGTTCATTGATAAGATTCGTCTTCGACACGCGGGCCTGATCCAGGACTACAACTACATCACCGTCGGGTTCGATAAGCATCTGATCGAGTTTCTGCATATCGATCCGAAGGCATTCGAAGCGCTGGTGTTGGCCGGGAGATCCGACCAAGAGTTACTGGATTGGATCAAGGCGCAAGGCGAGCCGCGGACGCCCGAGGAGATCGCTCAATGGAATCAGACCCTCTTGTCCTCACGGCCGAAAGACGACGCCGCTCGCCAGCGGTTCCAGAACCGATTGCAAGAAATAGCCGCCAAGCGTGGCACGCCGGTCACTTCGCTTCCTTCGGTATCGACGTGGGCGGAGGTGATCGAATTGGATGAGGAGCGTCTGTGAGGTTCACTAGACTGCGGTATGGGGAGGCCGCGAAGCACCGCGGGGCATGGACCCCCGCCGACGTGTAAACACTTCCGTCTACCTCAGCATTTTGGGATCCTGCGTACTCCTTGCCCTCTATGTCCTTCTCAGGGTTGTTTCCTAGGTGGGGAGATTCATGCGTTTTGATTTGCGGCAAGCGCATCTCACACTATACTGCCAACATATCGATGAGATGAGGTCAGAAGCGGCATGTCCACGAGTCTCAATCTGCTGTTGCTGGAGGATTCTCCGGCCGATGCGGAGCTCATGATCGAAGTGCTTCGCGAGTCGGGGTTTGACCCCACCTTCCGTCGCGTCGAGAGCAAAGACGCATATCTTCGAGAACTCGATCAGCCTCCTGATTTCATTCTGTCCGATTATTCGATGCCGCAGTTTACCGCCCGGGATGCACTTCGGTTGATGAAAGAGCGGGGATTGGACCTCCCGTTCATTATCGTCTCCGGCTGCATGGGCGAGGAAATGGCTGTTGAGTGCATGAAAGCCGGCGCCGCTGATTACCTTCTCAAAGATCGGCTTGGTCGGCTTGGCCATGCCGTCATGCAGGCGCTTGAACGTAAGCAGCTCATCGAGGAGAAGCGCCAGGCCGAGCAGAGATTGTTCCTAGAGACGTTTCACGATTCATTAACGGGTTTGCCGAATCGGGCCTTGTTCATGGACCGGTTGGAGCGTGTGTTCCTGCAAAGCCGCCGACAACCCGGTCAAATGTTCGCACTGTTGCACGTGAACTTGGACGGCTTCAAAATGGTGCACAGCGGTCTGGGCCCATCTCCGGCCGATCGCCTGCTGATAGAGGTCAGCCAGCGGATCCTCCGGAGGGTTCGGTCCGCTGACACGGTCGCCAGAATGGAAGGAGATGCCTTCACGCTGTTGATCGATAATCTCAAAGCGATCGGCAATGCCACGCGCGTCGCCGATCGAATTCAACAGGAGTTTGCGACGTCCTTTGTCACGGAAGAGGGCGAAATCTTCCTGACTCCCTGCATCGGCATTGCGTGCAGTCATGCCGGATATGAAAGCGGAGAACATCTGCTTCGTGACGCCACGGCGGCCATGCTGCAAGCCAAGGCCAGCGGGCGCGCTGGCTTTGTCATCTTCGATAAAACCATGCATCAGCAGGCCATGGCTCGTTTGAAGATCGAAGGGGATCTGCGTCAGGCGCTCGATCGCAAAGAGTTCCGGCTGGCCTACCAACCTATTGTGGACCTGAATGAGGGACGGGTGACGGGCTTTGAGTCGCTGCTTCGATGGCAGCACCCGGAATCTGGTTTGACCAGTCCGGATGCCTTTTTGAGTATCGCGATGGAACTCGGATTGATGAAGAGCATCGGCGAATGGACCCTGGTCGAAGCCTGCCGTCAGCTCAAGGTGTGGCAGGAGCAATTTCCTCGTGTCCGTCCACTGACTGTCAGCGTCAATTTTTCAATTGGGCAATTCGCTCAAGACGATTTGACGCATCTAATTCAGAAGGTCCTTGAGCGGAGCGGGATCGACCCCTCGAGCGTGAAGCTAGAAATTACCGAGTCGGAGATGATGAAAAATCCGGAAGCCGCCATCAAGGTGCTCGACGAGATCAAGGCTCAAAAGATCGATACCTGTTTGGATGATTTCGGGACCGGCTATTCGTCATTGAGCCATTTGCAGCAGTTGGCCATCAGGTTTCTCAAGATCGATCAGTCATTCGTCCGCCGATTAGGGACCGAGGACGATGCACTTGCAATCGTTAAAACCATCATTACGCTGGCCCACCAACTGGGGCGGCAAGTCATCGCCGAAGGTGTCGAAACGGCTGAACACCTCGTCATTTTGAGGTCGCTTGGCTGCGAATATGGTCAGGGCTACTTCTTTGCCAAACCGCTTGCTCCAGAAGAGGTTGACACATTGCTGGCATCGGGCCGGCGATGGTAAATGGGCTCATCCGTCACGCTATCCCACCACTGTTGGTAAAATAATCTTTTTGCGAAGGATTGCACGGCTGTGACCTCCATTCATCGCTTCACGGCGAAAGTCATCGCGGTGCGCCAACTCACGCACGATGTCCGGCAGATCGACTTGCGGCTGGTCGACCCTCATGACATCCGATTCAAGGCCGGTCAGTTCATCTCGTTCGATGTCCCCGATCCCAGAACTGGCCGAACGGTCACCAGACCTTATTCGATCGTGTCCCCGCCAAGCTCTACTCAGACGATTTCGTTGCTTCTCAACCTGGTTCCTCATGGGCCTGGATCGACCTACCTCTTCGGACTGCGAGAAGGGGACGACACCAGCTTTATTGGGCCGGCAGGGAACTTTTATTTGCGGGGGGATCCTACTCGCGACGTATTGTTTGTCGCCACCGGAACCGGCATCGCGCCGCTTCGATCAATGCTCCTCGCCAACGCGGAACGCCCTACGCCCAGTCGGACGACACTGTTTTGGGGACTTCGAAGCCAACGCGATCTGTATTATCAGGATGAACTGGCACGGCTGAGCCGTGACCTAGACGGGCAGGCGTACATCATCGCGCTATCACGGCCCGAAGCTGGATGGGAGGGACACTCCGGAAGAGTCACAACCCTGGTGGAACAACAAATAGACGACGTGAAGCGGTTGGCCGTCTATCTCTGCGGCAATAGCGGAATGATCACAGAAGTCACGCGCATCATCCAAGCGAAGGGACTCTGCCCGATTTTTCGGGAGAAGTATTACGATGACGTGTCTTCCCCTGGCGATGAGTAATGGCCTCATTCTCCGGCCATCGGGAGACACCACGGTGAGGCGAAAATGGCCGCCACTGTATCCCTATTGCTGCGCGGCCGGTACAGTTGCGGGCGTTGGTTGACCACCAGAGTATGGAGAAGGGCCAATAGAACCAGGGGTTGGTCATTACGGTCGAATTGGCACCTCGTTTGCTCTTTCGTCATCACGTGTGCCGCCCATCGCGAGGGATTGGCCCCCGCCATTGGAAAACCACAAGGAGGAGAGGATGAACAAGACCATTTCCGCTTTAACCGCTGCCGCCGTCTTTACCGTGTTTGCCACGGCGTTCGCAGAGATTCCCGTGAGTGAACAAGCTCCTGGCCAGATGCCGGTGCCCACTCAAGAGATGACGCCGCCGCCTGCACAAACTCCGGCTCAGGCGCCGAGTATGGGAGAGGAGAAGAAGGCCGAGAAGACAGGGAAGGTAAGCCAGGGCAAAGCAAAAGGAAAAGCTAAGGGACACGCGAAGAAGGCCAGCCAGAAACACGGAGGTCGGTAGGGTCGTGACACAGCACAGGCGGCCGGCTCACAGGGAACCGGCCGCCTGCTTCGTAGGAGCCAGCGTTTGTTCAGGCCGCTGCCTTGGTGACGAGTTTCTTCACCTCCACGTGCGCGAAAATGACGTCGGGTTCCCGCTGCAGGGCCTCATAATAACTGCGCTCGAAGCCATCGCCTTCCTCGGAAGGCCGAATTAAGGCGCGCACGTCGGCGAGAAAGTGTTCCACCTCGACGGTCGTCAGTTCCTCACCTTCATCTAACAACTCATCCGCGCGAATGACGAGCTGTGACAACGGGTGCAGCCAAGTAAACCAGGGGTCGTTCAGCACCAATTGGAGCAGCTGTCCGGTCGAACCAACGCGGCCATTAATGCGTTCGTAGGTGAGCTGCTCCGCAATGATGAGTGCTTTGTGCAAGCCCAGCAGGCCCCGCCGCACCTCCATCAGCATGCGCCTTAGGCCTTCACGCGCTTCCGTTGATGGTCCCCTCATGACTTCATTGTACCAGGTGGTACGGAAAATGTGATCTCTCTCTCGAAAAGGCTCATCGAACGAACGCGGTCAGCGACCTAGACGGCCACTGCCGGAATAGGGAGGGGGCGCGGAGACAGACGGCATGAGCGAACGATTGGGATTGAAGGGAAGCACGGGAGCCGGTGTCAGCTGGTTCGGCGGAAAGGGTCCTCCGAACGGCGTCGTCGTCCGAGGTGACGCATCGCCTTGAGGCATGCCAAGCGGGAGGTAAGACTCGCCATGAGGAAGGGGACCGCGTTCAGAAGGAGACCCCGGTTCGTTCACCGAACGGGTGACGCCTTGCGTGCCGTCGAGCGGTTCGATGTGGCCTGCACTGCCAGCCTGCGACAAACCGGCGGTCAGCAGCACGGCCGTGCCAATGATTCCTGCAAACTTCCGGGCGTCCATGGCAACCTCCGTGCGAAGGTGCCTGTCATCATAACAAGCGCTGACCGGCTATGCAGCTTTCGGCAACAGCTTTCTCACGCGAAAGTGCGCGAGCACCACGTCGGGAGCCCGATCCAAGGCTTCGTAATAGGCTCGTTCAAAGCCTTCCCCTTCCACCGACGGATGAAGCAACGCATCAACCTCATGCATGAGATGAGCGACGTTCTCGTCTGTGATATCACAGGCATCGTCCTCGAGCAGGTGGTCCATGCGTACGAGCAGATCAGCGATCGGGTGTAGCCAGGTGAACCAGGGATCCTTTTGCAGCAGCTCGATCAGGACATCAATGGATGGAACCGGGCCGCTGAGGCGTTCATAGGTCTGTTGCTCGGCAATAATCAGGGCGCCGTGAAGTGTGACGAGACTTTCTCGAACTGAGCATACGATGCGCCTACGAGGATCCACGGGAACGAGGGAAGTCGACTCCGATGAGGCTCTCATATATTCAAGTGTAGCAGGCCTCTGTGAATCGGCCAGTGCGGGAGGGTTCCGACCGAACGTGGGAGATGATTTCACGGTTCAACCGCGGTATTCTTCAGGGGCGCAATCGCCTGGAGGGATGCCAATGGAGCGACGGAGACATCGGCGCGTGCCGCTTCAGATTCAAGGATTCTTGTTGGGAAACTCGCATGAGATCGAAGGGCACACGCTTGATCTTTCTCTCGGGGGGGCAAGATTTGAAAGCGATTTGACCGTGTTCCCCGGCAAGACGATCATGGTTCGTCTGGTTGTCCCTGGGGCGGAGTCGCCGGTGTCGATCTCGGAGGCGAAGGTGCGGTGGGTGGAAGAACAGACCTTCGGCGTCGAATTCGAAAATGTCAGACCGAATGAACTCGATGAACTGGAAGAGCTGATCAACGAGTTTGAGGAAACGGAGGAGGGAGGCCACGCCTGAAGCGCATGATTGTCCCGCCTCCGCTCAGCGGAAGGCGCTCAACTTTCGTAGTAGACCACGACGGTCGGCTTGTTGCACTTACAGCAGGTGCCTTGACCAGTCATGGGTGTTTGTCCGGAGGCTTCCGCCGCTTTGACCTGCGCATCCTCCACTCGTCCGACCTTGTTATAGCACTCGCTGCAATAGGTCGCTGTCTTCGCCATACAACCTCCTCGGGTAACGCTCGATACACAATGTCAGGATAAAGAGACGATTCAAGTATAGCGCGATTACGCAAAACTGCTTGACTGTGACGGAAGGGCAGGGCGCTAGAGGCCGTTCTGGCTGCCGAACGCGGCAAATAGCTGGCCCGTTAGGTAGGCGGTATTGACGGAATCGTTGAAGTCTTTCCGGCGGATATAGTCATTCAGGACCCGCCCCTCTGCGGTGCGATGGACGTGGGGAAGGGCGAGGTTCATCCGGTACCGCTCAATGGCGCCGGCGACACGGCTGATGAAAATGACGGTGCCGTCCTGCTCTTGGCGTTCGACGATCCCGACATGGGTCAAAGGGTCGTTGACGAGGCCATCCTGGTTGTAATCCCACGTGTTGTCGAAGAACACCAGATCTCCCGGACGGACGACCGGGCCTTGATGAAATTTGCCATGCCGACGGATGTGATGGTGGATGAGCCTGACGCCGTTCGCCTTCGCGTCTGGCGCACCGCTGCCGTAGAGATCGATGCCATACTCGAGGTAGATGGCGCGGGTCACCCCGGCGCAATCATAGCTGATGCGTTTGCCGTTGGCTTGGATGGTGGTCGCTCCGATCAGCTTGGAAGCCGTCTGCACAATGGCGGCTCGACGAGGCGACGCTTCAACCGTCTTACAGCAGGACGGTCCGACGCCGGTGCGGTGAAGGGGACCTTCGGTGGATGTGGCGCAGCCAACCAACGTCGCGAGAGCGACGATGAATCCGATCAGCACCATTCGGCTCATGGAGACGTCAGTCGGATGCATGCGGTGAAAATCCCACGCCAACGTATCACGACATGGGCCAGCGACCAAGCAATCCGGCAGTTTGAGAAGTGGACTCTCAGGGGCCTCCAGTTCCTCCGGTTGCGACGGACGATTGCGCGCAGCGAAAGCCGATGGTGGCCGAGCGTTGATCGGGGCTGAAACCGCTGCGGGTCGCGGTGCGAAGCATGATGATGTTGCTCTTCCAGGATCCGCCGCGCACCCCCTTGTAACGGCCGCTCGCCGGTCCGACGGGATTTCTGCCTGGCATGTAGGCGTAGTAGTCGAGTCCAAACCAATCCTGCACCCACTCCGCCACGTTGCCGGCCATGTGGTGAAGACCGTAGGGACTGCGGCCAGGAGCAAGAGAATCCACGGCGGCTAGGATCGGTATCTCATGGATGTGATGCTGGCCGAACATCGCCCGTTCGCTGTCTGGGGCGGCGTCGCCCCATGGAAACAGCAGACCGTTGGACCCGCGGGCGGCTTTTTCCCACTCGGCTTCGGTTGGCAAGCGCTTTCCCTGTGAAGTGCAAAATGCCGCCGCCTCGTGCCAGGTCACATAAAGGGATGGCCAACGCGCCAATGTCTGATCCGACATCGCATGCACGGTGATCACGTGCCAGATCAGTTTTTGCAATGCTTCCGGGGGAGACTGTTTGTTTCGGGCGAGGTACGCCAGATACTCACCCAGGCTCACTTCATCACGATCCACCGTAAACTCATCGAGCCAGACGCGTTGCTGCGGAAACTCGGTATCGTCGAACTGCGTCGATAGGCCGTAGGGATCATCGTCGATCCGTTTGCTGCCGAGGATAAACTCGCCGGCGGGAATCGTCACGGATGGAGCAGGCTGCGCCAGTGCGGCGATCCGCGAGAGATGCCTCGTCAGGTCTGGAGAGGGCTTGGGCCCGGTTGCGCCTTCGGTGCGGCTTGCGCCGACGAACAGCGTGGCGAAAAGCGCGGCCCAGATGAGGGCACGGAACATTTAGGTTTTACTGGGAGCGGCGAGGGCTTTGCTGACTTCGCCGATCAGACGGCGTTCGATTTCCGCGGTTTCTTCCGCACTGACGCTCAGAATCCGTCCGCCCTGCGCCAACTTTTCGAATTCAGCCTTCACGCTGAGGCGAGTGACGTTCAAGGGTTGGGCTTGGACGGCGATCACGTACAGGTTTCGAAAGCCGGCGACCTCCAGTGAGACGGGATTTGATATCTTGCGCTCCGTCACGATCACGGCTTTGTGATCGGCTTTGATGCTGACTCTCACTTGGTATCCATTGCGGGCCAACGCTTCCTCGACGGTCTTGGTGACGGTATTCAGAGGCCGAGGGAGGTCTTCGAACTGGGCGCCTTTTTGATCGATATGGATGCTCTGGGCTGCCTGCTCGATGGCGGTCTTCTTGATGTCCGCCGTCAATTTGCGGGCCTGAACCAGCTGTTGCTCGAGTTGCTCGGCGGCGGCTTTGGCTTCGGCTTTGGCGCTCTCGGCCGCCTTTTTGGCATCGCGGATTTCCTGATTCAGCAGATCGATCTGTTGCTGCATGACCTTGTTGCCGTCCTGCAGCGACGTGACGAGAGATTCCTGCCTTGCGACCTGCTTCTTGAGCGCATCATTCTCGACTCGGAACGGCGAATCATCCGGTTTACAGGCGGAGAGAACGAGAAGAGCCGGCAGCGCGATGGTAAGAGCAATGATGCGTCGAGGGCACCACATGGATTGACGGATTATCCATGCTTCCGACCCGCTTGTCCATCGGGAATTTATCGCCCAGCGTTCGGAGTGATTGACCGACCTGTTTGGGCCACGCTATCCTTCTGATGATGAGGCGCACGGTCTGCGTATGGGCTCTCGTCTCGACACTGATCAGCGCATCCTTGACTGGCCCTCCTTCCGCGGCGCCAGCCGAGACGCCGCCCACCAGCCCTCCGCCTGTGCCGCTGGAGGACTATCCGCTCTACGATCTTGTCGTCGACGAAAAATTTCTCACTCCTGAAACCAAATTGGTCTTACTCGAGCGTCCCACGCTGACGCGGCTGCATCCCGAGCAGCTGGGGCCGCTTCGTCTCGAGACGTTTCAGGAATATGACATCTTCGATGGCCGACTTCCGATCGATCTGGTGCGCGATTTTCTCTTCAAAAATCAGACACCCTCGCAATGTGAAGGGCATTTTGGCTTCGGCGTGCGCTATCGCTTCGTGTCGGGCAATGAGCCCGAACAACAGGAGACCTCGTTGGCGCCTCTGCCAGTGTCGCTGGCGATGCCGCAGCTGGTGCAGGAAGGGCCGCTCGATGAACCGCCGGCCGTCCTTGACCGATTGAGCTTCTCGCGTGTCGCCTATAGCGTTGGGCGCGAACATGCCTTCATCTATGTCGAATACAACCGGCCCGACGGGAGTGGGGCCGGCTTCGCCGTGTGGCTTCGCTCATCTGGGTCGCGCTGGGGCATTTTTGACAGCGAGCTCGTGTGGGCGGTTCGGACACAATAAGCGCGGCTTCCTGCCTTGATTCGGCCTCCCATCGGTTGCAGACCGGACGAACCTAGCGTTAGCATGTTTCCTGATGCGAGCACTGATCCGCAAAACCTTTTCGGTGCCGCCGCTTGGCTGCAATTGCTCGATCATCGGCGATCCCGTGACCCAACAGGCCATCGTCGTGGACCCCGGAGGCGCGGCCGAACGGATCCTCCGTGAAGTTCGAGCGCTCGGGTTGACTGTGACGAGAATCCTGCATACTCATGCCCATTTTGATCACTTCCTCGCTTCGGGTGAAATGAAAAACGCCGGCGCTGCGTTATGCCTGCACGAGGACGATCGTGAGCTCTGGGACATGCTTGAAATGCAGTGCCGGGCATTTGGAGTTCCGTACGTGCCCGTTCCACCGCCGGACTACTGGCTCACGGACGAAGAGAAGGTGTCGATCGGCCACGTGACAGCGACTGCTCTTCATACGCCGGGCCATACGCCGGGTTCCATGAGTTTTCATGTTCCGGAAGGCGGTGTCGTCTTGGCCGGCGATACCCTGTTTCGCGGCAGCATCGGCCGAACCGATCTTTGGGGCGGAAATTTCGACGCGATCGAGCGCTCCATCCGTGACCGGTTGTACACCCTCGATGATTCGACGCTCGTCGTGACGGGACATGGCCCCGAGACGGAAATCGGGTGGGAAAAGCAGAGGAATCAATTCGTCCGTGCATGAACGGATCAGGAGGTGATCATGAGGACCAGCGCTCGATGGTTGATATTGTTCCTGCTGTCCCTTGCCTGCGGTTCCCCCGTCGTGCAGGCGGAAACGGGCTCATCGCAGCCTGAGCAGGTCACAATCACCGACGTCAAAGTGCGCATCTCCGATCATGGGCCGGTGGTGCTTCTGCAAGCGGAAGGCAAGACGATCCCGATTTTTGTCGATCTGACGGTCGCCGTCTCGATCCAAGGCGCATTGAATGGTGAACAGCTGCACAGGCCGTTGTCTCATGACCTCATGCACACGATCATGGAAACGCTCGGTGCCAAAGTAACGCAATCGATCATTACGCTGAAGGGCGGAACCTATTATGGAGCGCTAAGCGTCGCGTTCGGTGGTGACGTCAAAATCTTCGACAGCCGCTCGTCGGATTCCATTGCGCTCGCGATTCATTTCAAGGCGCCGATTATCGTTGGGCGGGATCTGTTGAATTCGGCGGGGGTGGTTGAGGAAAAGTCCAAGCCGCAAGACTTGTGAGCCAACGCTACTCCTTGGCCATGCGTTCGTTCAGCCGGGCGAGGCGCTTCTGGGTCGATTGCTTAATGAAGTCCATATTTTGCGAGAGGTGCTGCTCAGCTGTAATCTGGCCTTCTTCACGACGCTTCAATTGGTCTAACCCGAACTTGGCGATGATTGGACCGTCTTCCTGGTAAAGGTCTTTCCAGATTTCCATGCAGCGCGCCTGCTTGTCCGGTGGATACACATCGCAGGGAGGATCGACGGCCCACACCGGTCCTACGGAAAGACCTCCCAACACGACGATGATGACCAGCCGTTTCATGCTCCAAGAATGATCGGCTAGATCTGCATGGCCTCGGTCGCTTCGTGGAGCGTGGCCTTCGCCACGGCGCCGGCCTTCCGGCTGCCTTCCTCCACGATCGCCTCGATCTGCGAAGGGTGGCTGACAAGGGCCGCCCGCGCCTCCCAGATCGGCGCCAGGGTGTCGACCACTCGATCGGCCACCAGCTTCTTACAGTCGATGCAGCCGATTTCGGCGGTACGGCATTCGCGGTTGATCTGCTCGATGATGGGGAGCGGCGAAAACATCTTGTGGAAGTCGAATACCGGGCAGATCTCTGGATTGCCGGGATCCATCCGTCTCACCCGCGCCGGATCCGTGACCATGGTCTTCAATTTTTGACGAACCACCGGCTCACTGTCGGAGAGGTTGATCGTATTGCCGTAGCTCTTACTCATTTTCCGGCCGTCAGTGCCAGGGACTTTTGGAAACTTCGTCAGATGTTCCTTGGGCTCGGGAAATACCGGCTGCTGATAGAGGTCGTTAAATCGTCTCGCCACTTCCCGGGTCAGCTCGAGGTGCGGCAGTTGATCCTTCCCCACCGGAACGAAATCCGGTTTGTAGAGGAGTATGTCGGCGGCTTGGAGAACTGGATAGCCCAAAAAGCCGTAAGTGTTGAGATCCTTACCCTTGATCTCCTCCTGTTTTTCCTTGTAGGTCGGATTGCGCTCCAGCCAGGGTACGGGAATCATCATGGAGAATAATAAATGCAACACGGCATGTTCCGGGACGCGTGATTGAATGAATACCACGGAGCGAGTCGGATCGATTCCTGCGGCCAGCCAGTCGATCAGCAACTCACGCACGTACTCTCGGACGCGGCTTGTGTCTGCGTAGTTTGTCGAGAGCGCGTGCCAATCTGCGACAAAGAAATAACATTCATGCTCGTCCTGAAGCTGCTTCCAATTCTGAAGCGCTCCAAGGTAATTGCCCAGATGCAAGAGGCCGCTGGGCTGCATGCCGCTCAGCACCCGCTTCTTCGGTTGGCTCGTCATGGCGACACTCTTGAAAACAATCCCACTGCCGTGGAAAGGATTGTACCTGAAAGGCCAGAAGCGAATGTACTGGTAAAGGTGTGGATGATCCGAAGTTCGCGGTCGAAGACGAGAAGTCCGACGAGAATCATCATCCCATAAGGTTCCAAGCGTGCGAGCGCCATGGCGGGGCGCGGTGGCAGCAGGCTTAATAAAATCCGGCCGCCGTCGAGCGGTGGAATCGGCATCAGGTTGAAGATGCCGAGGAAGACGTTGACCAGGACGGAATAGAGCGCCATGACGGCGACGGGCAACAACACGGGGGACGAGGCATCCGGTTCTGCTGCCTCCTGGCGTGTATCCGATGCCAGCAGGGAGGGATCCATCGACAGCACCAGCGACAACAGCACCGCACTACAGACCGCGAGGAGGAAATTCATGCCGGGTCCGGCCGCGGCCACGAGCGCCATGTCGCGGCGCGGCCGTCTCATGTTCCGAGGGTCGACGGGTACCGGCTTGGCCCACCCCAACAGAAAGCTGCCGGGCAGCATCAAACAGATCAATGGAACGATGATGGTGCCGAAGAGATCAATATGCGGCAGGGGGTTCATGGTGAGACGTCCCTGGGTCTTCGCGGTCGAATCGCCGCATTTATCGGCGACCCATCCATGGGCATACTCATGCAGGACCATGGCAAAGAGCAGCGGCAGTGCTTTGTACGAGAGGGCGAACAGCAGCTGGGAAAGATCGTTCATGGACGTCAATCGAGCTGCGTGAAGCGCCCACGCTTGACCTGAATCAGGAAGAGAGGCCGATCCAATGTACCGTCTTGCGCGAAGGAGGCTGGCCCCGCCAGTGCAGGGAGATCCTGCTGGACGGTGAGATAGTCGCGGATCGCCTCACCCGACGTCGCGCCTTTCCTAATGGCTTCGATCACGACTTTTGCCGCGTCATATCCCTGCATGGCAAACAGCGTCGGCGGATTTTGAAACCGCTTTTTGTAGCGCTCGACGAACTCCTGAACGTTGGGATTTGGACTGTCGACAAAGAATCCGTCGACGAAGACCGCGCCGTCGATGGATTGATCCGCCGTGCGGGCGAAGTCCGGTGCATTCCAGCCATTGCTGCCCAGGAAGGGGACTTTCATGTCGTGAAAGTTCAGTTGAGCGGCGATCAGCCCGACATCCGAGGCCCGGCCGGGAATGAAGACGGCGTCGAACCCGGGCGTATAGAGCACTTTCTTGTCGAGCTTGGTGAGCCTGCCTCCGATCTTCGTCGGATCGACCGGGACGGCCAGGCCGTACTTCTTCAGATCCTCGGCCTTCATGCGCTTCAACTGTGCGCCCACGTCGGAATCGCCTTCCTTGTAGGACTCGATGGCGATGATCTCGCCATCCCGCTGCTTGGCTTCGTTGGCGAACAGGCGGGCCATTTCGCGCCCGTAGGCGGTATCCGGATGGAGAATGCAAAAGCGGCGGAAGCCCAGGTCGCCCGTGGCATATGCGGCGATCCTGCGCGCCTGCAATTGATAGGTGAGTGCCGTACTAAACGTATAGCTGCCGAGACGTCTGACGTTCGGCAACGTCGCTGTCGGTGTGAGCAGTGGAGTATGCGAGCGCTCAGCCAATTCGGACATGACGGGCAGGTTTTTTGACAGCAGCGGACCGATGACGGCGACGGGACGGTCTGTGGTCAACAGACTGGAGAAGTCGTCGAGGAACGAGGCCTGGGACGATTCCGTGTCCTTCACCAATAATCCGATCGAAGGTCCTCCGGCTCTATCCACGGCTGATTCCACCGCGAGCTGCACGCCGCTCAAGACGTCGTTGGCGAATGACGAGAGTTTGCCTGACAGCGGCAACACGGCCGCAACCAAGAACTGGCTGGATTTGAGCTTGGTATGGAGCGTATCGAGCATTTCCGACAGCCGGCTACTCTGGGCATGCGAGGGAAAATGAGCCAGGAACTGTTGGATCTGCCGGGAGGCTTGATGCTCTTCTCCCCGCCCCGTATACAAATCGATCAAGCGCAGCGCGGCCAGATCTCCTGGGAAGCTTTTCGGATACGCTTCCTTGATCCGCTCGAGCATTTTCTTATCAAAGGATTCGTTGATCAGTGCCGTAATGTTCGCGCGGATCTCTTCCGCCTGTTCGTCTGAACCCAACGCGATTTCGTCGAGCCAGGCAGCAATGGCGCGCGCAGGCTCTTTCTTCTGAAAGTACAGTTCTCCGCTCAAATGCACAGCCTCGCGCTGGGTCACATCGTCTTGCGACATCGTCCGCAGGCTGGTCAGAATCGGCAGCGCCAGATCCGGATTGCCCATGGCCGCATGCGTGCGCGCGAGCATCAACTTTCCACGGTCGGCCACTTCGGAAGAGGGAAACTCCGCCTGGAGTTGCTGGAGATATTTCAGCGCTTCTCCATACTGTTGCGCCCGATACAACGCGGCTCCGAGCAAAAGGTACGTGTCGTCAAGGAGGTCCGGCTTGGGATTGGTGCCCAGGAATCTTCGCAGGATTGTGATGGCCTCTTCGGCCTGCCCCGCATCAATCAATCGCTTCGCTTGATTGAGGGACGGATTGTTCGCCGGGGCCTGTTTGGCGGGTGCAGCAATGGCAGCAGGCTGCCAAGCGGAGTTCGCCACCAGCGTGAGTGCCACGGCGAGGACGGCACAGGCTGCGGCGAGAGACCTCGATCGAGGGAAAGGACCGTGGGGCGGCAGGCCCCCGTCGGCAAGGTAGCGCTTGTGACTCGTTCGCATGAAAATCGTCAAGCGTGACTAGTATCGGAATCCCCGAAGGGTGTCAAGATTCCGCCGCGTTGTGTTCCCCGAACGCATTGGCTATTATCGCGCGAAATGGACACGGACGCCCTGGTCGAACGTTATCTTAATCATATCCGCGTCGAAGGCGGCCTGTCCCGTAATACGATTGACGCCTACCGGCGGGACCTCGCAAAATTTCAACGCTACCTCCGGCAACGGAAGATCGAACAGCTTCGGCAGGTGACGGAGGATACGGTTCGATCGTTTCTGGGATCTCTTCACACGCTGCAGCTGTCCTCGGTCTCTTCGGCCCGTTGTTTGTCCGCCGTGCGCGGCTGGCTGCGTTTTCTGCAAGAAGAACGCGTGATCGAAGGTCATCCCGCGTTGGACATCGCGCCCGCCCGTCGTGGGACACGTCTGCCCCAAACATTATCGGTGCAGGAAGTCACTGCCCTGCTGGACGTCCCAGTACACGGGACCGCGGAAGACCGGCGCGATCGCGTGATGTTGGAACTGCTGTACGCGACAGGTCTGCGCGTCTCGGAATTGGTGTCTTTGGAACTTGGGCAAGTGAACATGGAGGTCGGGTATTTGCGCGTCATGGGCAAAGGATCCAAGCAGCGCATCGTGCCAATGGGGGAGCCGGCGCAGCGCCTTCTCGCCGAATATGTCCAAGGCATCAGACCGCAATTGCTCAAACACCGGCCTTCGCGCGTGCTGTTCGTGTCCAGACGCGGGAGCTCACTCACCAGGCAGGCGTGTTGGAAGTCGCTGCGCCAACGGGCGCAGCGCGCAGGGTTGACGAAAACAGTTTCCCCGCACATGCTGCGGCATTCCTTTGCCACGCATCTGTTGGGAGGCGGCGCCGATCTTCGGTCGGTCCAAACGATGCTCGGACATGCCGACATTGCGACGACACAAATCTACACCCATGTCGAACGCGAACGACTGAAAGAGGTGCATGCGACGTTCTTCCCCCGGCAGCCACGTCGCAAGGCGAAATCCCTTCACCAGCGAGGAGAAAAATAGCCGCAGAATCTGCAAGAACAGTGCGAGATTTGGTTGACAAGGGGAGATGGACTTGGTAGCATCCGCCAGCTTGCTAAGAAAATCGGGCGGATAGCTCAGTTGGTAGAGCGCTGCCCTTACAAGGCAGAGGTCACAGGTTCGATCCCTGTTCCGCCTACCACGGAAGGAAGTGGACCAGGCGGTGAGAGCAGGGATCACACATATTGAAGACCGGACCGTCCGCTATATATAGTCTTGTCGATCGAATCATCCTCTATAGGTAGAGCCACGAGGGGCCGTCGTTCAGCCTGGTTTAGGACGCCAGATTGTCAATCTGGAGGTCGCGGGTTCAAATCCCGTCGGCCCCGCCATGTTTTTCGTCTCGCATTGCCAGACCGTGAGAAGAGACCTGCGGCAGGCAGCTCCCACAGGACACCTCTATACACAAGTGTCGCCACGAGTTGCCTAAGCGCCAGGACAGTACTGTCGAGCCTGCCAGTTTTCGCGACATTTGCTAGACTCCAAGGCAGCGTCGCGGAGTGCTCCTGCGAGCAGGAAAGGGTATAGACCAATGTTCCAACTCGGTATGAGCGGCCTGCTGGGATCGTTGGGCGCCGTCTCCAAAGTCGTCCTGTTGTTGCTCTTTGTCTTTTCCGTCGTCTCGTGGGCGATCATTTTTTTGAAGTGGCGTGCCTTCGCGACGGCGGACCGCATGGATCAACAGTTCATGGGCCTTCTCGCCAAAGCGAAGGATTTGGACGATCTCTGCCGCCAGGTCCGGCGCATGGAGTCCAGCCCTGCGGCGGTGCTCTTCGAAGGCGTGATGGACCGCGTGGCAGGATTGCGCGGCCAGGATGGCGGATCGGCAGCGGACCGCCAGCTCGTCGAGCGCACAGCGGCGCACCTCTCCCACAGTCAGCTGTCGAGACTCGAATCCTATCTTCCTTTTTTGGCCACCACCGGCAACATTACCCCATTTGTTGGCTTATTGGGCACAGTCATGGGCATCATTGACGCGTTCCGTGAAATTGGAGCCCAGGGCACGGCGAGTATTGCCGCGGTCGCTCCTGGCGTGGCCGAAGCACTGATCGCGACTGCAGCGGGCTTGTTTACGGCGATCCCTGCAGTCATCGCCTACAACTATTTCTTGAGCCGGATCCGGCGAACGGCGTTTCGCCTGGACACGGTCACGATTGAGTTACTGACCTCGCTCTCGGTTCCCGTGGCGAAGGCGAAGGCGATTCCCGTCGGAGCACAGCGATGATGTATGAATCGCGACAACGCCGTTTCATGGCGGAGATCAACGTGATTCCGTTGGTCGACGTCGTATTGGTGCTCCTCGTAATTTTCATGGTGACCGCTCCCATGCTCTACCGCGGCATGGATATCAACCTGCCCAAGTCTGCGACCAATACCATCCGTCCGGAAATGCGGACCGTGCTGACCATCGAGAAGGACCAACGGCTGTATTTGGACAAGGACCCAGTCGGCGTCGCTCAGCTGGAGCAGAAGTTGAAAATCCTGAAACATGAGCATGCGGATGTGTCGCTCTACCTCCGGGCCGATCGGGATGTTCCATATGGAGTTGTCGTTCAAGTGATGGACGGGGTGAAGAAGGCCGGAATCGAGAAGATTGGCATGGTCACGGAACCGGTGGGACCGGAGCGGGTCGGAGGGGCACCGATTCCGCGCATACCCTCTCGTAAGAGTTAACACCGTCGATCGTGAGAGGGCTTTGGGATGGTCGCTCCCGCACAGCTGTATGCGTCGTTCTGGTTCGATCGAGATGACCAGGACCGGTTGTTCCGTCGCCTGAGCCGGACGCTCACGGTGTCCCTGGCCCTCCACGTCGTGGCGTTGCTCGTGGTGATGGGTCTTCGGCTGGCGCCCCACGGGGAACGGCCGCTGGCGGCGGTCGAAGTGAATCTCGTCAATTTGCCCACGCCCCTCAAAACTGTCGAACAGCCTCGGCCGGTGGAACCGGTCAAGCGGGCGGAGGCCAAATCGGCTCCCGCTCCGCCGGTCAAGACGAGCGCGCCTGCCGCCACACCGGTTTCGGTGCCGGCTCGCCCCAGCGTGGCAAAGGACATTCTGAAAGACTTGGAGCTTCCGCCCGATGCGCCGAAATTTGGAGAGTTAACCCCCGCAAAAAGTGTCTCGCAACCGCGGGCTCAGGCACCAGCGAAGATCCTGGTTCCCGACCTGCCTCGTATCCCTGATGTGCCCGAACATGCGATGAAGATCCCTCAGACGCCTCAGCGGACCTCCATCAGCGAAGAATTGGATCGCGAGTTGGAGGAAGAGCTCAAGAAGGTCAAGGAATTCAAGGCGGCCGCGAAACTGGATATTCCCAAAGAGGCGCCGATCAGACCGGCCCCCCAGCAGGAGGCGGCCATTCCTCAGGTCAAGGCGCCCCAAACACAATTGAAAACGTCGGGAGCCTCAGGGACGAATCCGTTTTGGGGGCGCGTGGAGGCGATCATCAAAAGCCAGTGGGAACCGCCTCCGATCGACGTCGGCGGACAAACGTACAATACAGTCGTTCGATTTCGATACTACCGGAACGGGATGGTGAAGGATGTGACGGTGCAACAAACGTCCGGCAATAGTTATTTCGACGACGCGGGGAAGCGGGCGATCCTTAAGCCGCGTCAATTTCCGATGTTTCCTTCGGACATGACAGAAGCGTATCAGGACGTGGAAATGATCTTTCGAGTCGGGGAGAGCGCAGGATGAATCAACGGACATTGGTGGGTTTGGTCCTCTGTGGTGTCTGCACGTTGGCCGGGGTGGTCGGTGCGGCAGATGTCTTTCTGGAGGCGACGAGACCTGACTTTCAAAAAATTTCGCTTGGCGTCGTGAGTATCGAGAACAGCGGGGGACCGGACTGGCTGGGCGGCCGTCTTGAAGAAGTCCTCAAGAAGGATGTCAAGCGTTCGCTGGTCTTCGAGCTCATGGACCTCCCCAGCCTCGGGATCAAGGTCCGGGATGTCGGGAACGGCGTTGGAAACGGATCGAAGGCCGTCTTCAAGCAGGCAGCGGACAATGGCGTTTCCGTGTTGGTGTGGGGAAAGGCGGGGCTTAAAAAGGGAGAAAAAGAAGACGACGTCAACATGGAAGGCTTCGTTTACGACAGCGGCAGCGACGAGGTGGTCGGCGGGAAGCGATACGCCGGATCGCCTTCCGTGGTCCGGCTGATGGCCCACCGCTTTGCCGATGAATTGGTCTTCCGGTATACCGGCGAACCGGGGATTGCCAGGACTAAAATCGCCTATGTGTCTTCCCATGGAGCAGCGCGCGAGTTGTTCGTGATGGACTACGACGGTTATGACTCGCGCCAATTGACGGCAGACGGGTTTTTAAATCTGATGCCGCGCTGGTCCCCCGACCGCCGGTTTCTGGTCTTTACCGCCTATCGAGACCGGAACACGCAGGACATCGATATGATCGAGCTCGCGACGGGCAAGCGTTGGACGCTGGTCTCCTATGGGGGGCTAAACATTACCCCCGCCTTGTCGCCGGACGGTAATTTTCTGGCCTTTGCGTCGAGCCATGAGGGCAATTCCGAGCTCTACCGCCTCGATACCAGGACGAAAGCCGTCCAGCGGCTCACCACCAATCCCGCCGGCGAACTGTCGCCCAGTTGGTCTCCGACTGGTAGAGAACTTGCTTTTGTATCCGACCGCGGTGGCGGGCCCCAGGTCTTTCTGATGAGTTCCGACGGCTCGAACGTGCGCCGTTTGACGTTCGAGGGCGACTACAATGCCGCGCCTGCCTGGTCTCCCAGAGGGAACTGGATCGCCTACGTCTGCCGCACACCCCGTAAAGAGTATAAATTATGCCTGATTACCCCCGACGGCCAAAAGCGTATGCAATTGACTACAGGGGGTGGTATCGATGACTCACCTTCCTGGTCTCCGGACGGACGCCATTTGGCCTTTAGCTCGACGGCGGACGGCAAGAGCCATATCTATATGATTGATGCAGACGGAAAGGACCTTGAACGGCTGACGTTCGAGGGGACCCATAATAGTGCACCATCGTGGTCCCCGGCGTCATGACCACAGCACCATAGGTAGGTTCTGACACACCTTTTAGAAAGAGGAGACACGCGTATGGGCACAACACCTTTCAGCATCGCGTTGGCACTCGTGGCCAGCGCCGCCCTTCTGGGCGTTTCGGGTTGCTCCAAGAAGTCGGTGCAATCCGGCGGGGACACCCAATCGTCGCAAAGCAAGACGGCAAAAAGTGAAAGTACGGAGAGCAGCCGAACGGGCGTCGGTAATTTCCCCGACACGAGTATGCAGTCGGGCGGAGGTTCTGGTCTTCGGGGTTTGGATAAGAATCCGTCCGAGGAACGTATTGGAAACGGGGCAGGTGCGGGCTCAGGAGCCGGCGCCGGCTCATTGTTAGCCAAGGCCGATACCTCCGACACGACAGGCCGCCAGTTGGAAGAAATCCGGGCGGAGCAGGCGGCCTCGACTGCCGCCGGCCTCCGTGATGTCTTTTTCGGATACGACAGCTGGACGATTTCCGATGATCAGCGACAGGCCCTCACCCGCGACGCCGATTGGATGAAATCCAATTCTGGCGCGATCGTCAAGGTTGAAGGTCATTGCGACGAGCGAGGCACCTCGGATTACAATCTTGTCCTCGGTGAAAAGCGCGCCAAGGCTGTGCGCAACTATCTTGTGGAACTCGGTATCAGCGCCAATCGGCTGTCCGTCGTCTCCTATGGAAAGGAGCGTCCGTCCTGTCTCGAGCACGCGGAATCCTGCTATCAGCAGAACCGTCGGGGACATTTGGCGGTGAAGACGGGGAAATAAACACCGTGTCAAGCGAAGGTGGCACCATGAATATCGCGTGGCATGTGCGAAGCGTTGGAACGCTGGTTTGCCTGCTGTGGATCAGCCTCTTGAACGGCTGCGTGGCCCAGCAGGCCGATTTGAAGAGCGCCGAGCGCCGGCTCAGTCAATCGAACGAGGCGCTGGCCCAGCGGGGGGCTCAGCAGCGGCAAGAACTCGAAGAGCTGAAGAGCCAGGAGATTCCTAAGCTCCGCGGAGAACTGGAAAAGGCGCAGCATCAAGCGCAGGAAATTCAACGAGCGCAGGACGATCTGCGTCAGCGGTCGGCGGTGATCGAGCAACAGACGAAGAAGCTGGAGCAGTTGTCCGCCAAGCTGGATGCGGAAAGCACCAATCGCTATGCCCAGGTGCGAGAGAGTCTCAACGCCCAGGACATGAAGAACAAATCGGACCGCGATCAGCTGCGCGTCGATGTGAATACGCGTCTTGATGACGTCAACCGCCAAATGGAGGTGCTTCGGAAGGAGATCATCGACGCGGTGCAGAAAACCAACACCGCGTTTGCCAAGAGCATGGACGTCAAACTCGA
>JAICVE010000416.1 GCA_025935475.1 Nitrospira sp.
GCGCCTTCGGCGCACACAGGAGACAACCCATGGCACAGAAACCAGCGACCACCGCCTTGCTGGCCCTGGGCGTTGGGTGTGTCATTGCCTCCTGTGCGTTCCCACCTACACCCGCCACACCATTGGTCATTCAAAAAGAGATCCAGCCGGCCGAGTTGACCGAGCCGGCCGGACAGGAAAGAAGGAAGTTATCAGCCGCAGGCAACGACTCGGATTGCGTGCTGACCACCGGCGAGATTCATCTTTGGTGTAAATGGATCACTCGCTATTATTGAGGGCGCTTACTTTTTCCCGTGGTTCACGACTCTCGTTTTTCCGCAGGGCGACCCACTACCACTTGAAGATGCGCTTATGCTCTCCTCCCCTTCAATACGTCCGCCATCCATTGATGCCCACCCACTCCAGAAGCTACAAGCGGAGCCACCGCCCTTGAGCGTCGTGGGTATGCTTGACGGGGGTGTGGCTCGACCAACAGCGTTCCGTGCAACCGCTGAGACTTCTGCATCAGCTGTGAGTCCATCCAAGGGCATCGCTAAGGCGACGTAGCTCCAGCCTTGTGCGTCTTGTCGGACTTGTACATACAGCTGCGTGTACTCCAAGGCCGAGTACAGCTTAAAGCCCAATTCTTGTAAATCCGATGTGTAGCTGCCTCTGTTCGCGTAGTGCAGTTGCTCGAGCCGATCAACCTCCGAGAGGGCGAGTTTTGCCTCAACAGCTTTGGCCTTCTCTAAGGAATGACGATGCATCGGCAGCGCGATGAGCCCCAAAATGGTGAGAATCGCAAGACAGACCACGAGTTCGATTAAGGTGAATCCGGCTCTGTCCTCTTGAATTCTGGGATGCATCCTGTCCTGGTGATTTCTTATGCCGCCGGACGGATAAACGCTTCCGCTCCCAGATAGATGTCATGGTCCTGAGTGTGTGACTCACCATGGGTGAGTACCGGGACGTCCGCCTGCCTGGCCAATTGATTGTGTTCAATGATCCCATCGTGGACCGCGCCGCAATTGACACAGCGCCAACTTTGGGTCCACATCTCTCCGAAGCCGCCTCCCATGTCCAATAGGTGATCTTTCAGCAAAAGCCCCTGGCAACGCGAGCAACGCATACATCCTCCTTTGTGGGTCATGAAGTTTCGCTATGGGAAAGGATAGCGCGAGGCTCGTCGCGCGCTAGACGCGAAAGAGGTACTTCAGCACTCCCCTTTCGGGGGGTCATGAAAGCATGCAAAAAGCAACACAATTGACTACGTAACAATATTGTAGGACGCCACATCCCTCTTTCTAGGAATGCCGCGTGGATCGTTATCCGGTAGGCTCAAGATACAAAACAGGCGCATCAGGAAAGGGCAGTGATGACCCACTTTCTTCCACTCATCAGGCCAACACGAGTGCGGCTCTATCTTCTACTCCTGCAGAGCATGTTCCTAACGCTCTATGGATTCCATCTCGTCTCGCCCATTTCACGGGTGCAGGCCGGGCTAATCATGGCCCTTGCAACATTCACCCTCCTTGTTCTGACCATCCCTCGTGTCTACGTCGAGACGGCCTGGTTTATCGGCCTTGTCACCTTGGGCAATGCCTCTGTCCTGTTTCTGACCTTCGGGGCAAGCACCGATCTCTGGCTGTTTGGGGCGGTGGTGCTGCTCGTGGCGATGGCGTCCTATGTGCCGTCGGTATTGGATTTCAGCGTGCTGAGCACCCTGCTCATCGGAGAGTATGGGCTGGTGCTGTACCGGGCGATGCAGCTTGAGGCCGACGAGATCTACGCCCTGTCCCTCTTATTGTGTGTCACGTTGGTATTTGTAAGTAAGATCACCACCGCGCAGGCGGAAATCCAGCGCATTGTGAATATGGAGGAACAGCCGCAATATCGAACGCAGGGCGACTTACTCACGGGGCTGCCGAACCGGGCGCAGCTTCTCGAGCGCGTCGCCCGGGTCGTTCAATACGTCCAATATAATCCGAGCTTCCGTTTTGCCATCATGTTTGTCGACCTAGATGGCTTCAAACCTATTAATGACCGCCTCGGGCATAAGGCGGGCGACGCCGTACTGCGTCATGTGGCGAGAGTCTTTCAAAGCTGTTTGAGACAGGGGGACCTGGTTGGACGCTATGGGGGAGACGAATTTATCTTCTTGCTGAACCAAGTGAACGATCCATCCGAAGCTACCGCAATTGCGGAACGCGTCTTGTCGCGACTGCAAGCCCCCATTGATGTCGGCGAGCCCGTGACCGTGGGCGCCAGTATCGGCCTCGCCTTCAATACCAATATGAATGAAACCGGCGAGGAATTAATCCGCGACGCCGACCAAGCCATGTATCGAGCCAAGGGGCAAGGAAAGAATCGCTATGTCATCAGCGATCACAAAGTCGACGTGCCCACCGCTGAATTGCTCGGACGGCGGAAACGGATGATGCAGCTTAAGTGGTATTAAGGGATCTCCGAATACCGTACGGAGGCAGTCCATGAGATCTCACCATCTGGCCAAGCATATGCCCCAGGCCATTTCAGGAGTAAGTAACAAATTTCGATTCCGCAAGGCCGCAACCGTTCTAGACCGGCGGAATGCCGAACGGGTGCCTCTCCGGATATACGTCTCCTATATGACGGATGCGCGGATAGGTCTGTCTCGTGGCCAAGGCTGGCTCGTTGATTTGTCCAAGACCGGATGCCAAATCGCGGGGCCGGTACTAATGGTCGGAACTAACGCGACGCTCGTGTTGTATTTTCACGATGAGAACGACCCGCTGTGCGTCTCTGATGCAACAGTCACGTGGAGTCATGGCGAATCATTTGGCGTGCGGTTCCCCAAGCTCAAGAGCGCAGATCGTCAGCGTTTGCAGGAA
>JAICVE010000378.1 GCA_025935475.1 Nitrospira sp.
ACCAGGAAAAATCCTCGGCGGCATGAAGGTAACCGGTCCCGAGTACATCGGCATACGCTTGTTTGAGGCCGCTCTTGTCGATGGGAGCATCGCGTTCAAACTGAATGCGCCATCCCCACCGATCGATCAGCCCGGTCAAGGCATACGCCATATCCCACTCGCTGAGGATGATCCACCCGTTCGTGCGGTCAGAAAAGAAGTTTTGATCCGTGTAGAAGGTGAGGTACTGCTTGTACAGGTCGACCTCAAGATGGGCCATATACCGCATCCCGACGAGGCCGGTGTTGTCCGGACGAGCGGCAAACGTTGGATTCGATACAAAAGGTGCAGCGAGGAGGTAGCCACCGAATAAGGTTTCCTCGGCCTCGCGCGCCTCCTCGCCTTGTTTCTCCATCGAAGGCAGCGGACGCCCGTATTTTTCTAACCCATAGGCAGATGACAGCCCGGCACACCAGATAAGCACCACGAACCAGAGGATTTTGCCAAGGCCGGATCGATGCGATGAAACAGTCGCGAGCATCAGGGCTGCGTCCTTGAGCCCATCCGCATGGACTGGGCCGGTGGCAGCCATCATGTGATCTGTTCACACCATGAAGGGGACAGCTGCCGAAGACACACAACAGGGCGGAGTATTGGCTTCACTTAGGGGGCTACCGTCGGGGTCCATTCCATTTCATCCGTAAATGAATAAGAAATTAGTGATACCGATGGCCTGTACCGGATTTGCTACATGTTGTCAATGAGGAAGTTCTGACTGCACGGATGAATATTATCCACAATGCTTCATGCCCGCTCATTGCATGCAACGCACAAAGATGTCCTCGCAGTGATCGTATTCAGTTCCGTCGGGCACGGGCCGAAATTCCACCCCCGTGACCTCATCCTTTTCGAGCAGCAGGCTGGCCCAACATCCATGGTGTTCCTGGGCAATGCTGCCCTTCAAAAATGGGCGGGACTCCTCGAACATGGGCGCCTCCTTGTAATAACGGAAGACGACACCATGCCCGTAGGGCTCCTCTCGCAGGGGCTTGCCAGCACATTGAAGAAGCTCCGCTCGAGTTTTTCCGACGAGGCGTGTTGCCGTTGGATTATCAGTTTTCGTCTCGGGCGGACTTGAGGCGCATCCACTTAAGAGAACGACGAGGACGGCAGCTGCACGCAGGACGAACATAGGACCTTGCTTCCTCCTGATAGGTGCAGAGCCGCTAGCGTAAGCCAAATGCAGTCGAGACACAAACTTTCAGGTCCGGAGGGCTTCAACCGAGCCGGCAAGGGCGACCCAGGACGAACAGCCATGGGACTCGGGCACCAAATCTGTAGGCGCCTGCATAGTCATGCGGAAGAATACCCTAGGAAAATCTGAAAGAAAAGCCGCAAACGCCCGGTCAAGTTTGCGGTGGGGGGAAGAACTTTGCTATAGTCCGCGCCGGAGAAACAGGCGATGGGATTCGAGCCCAACTACATTGTGGTGGATGGACAGACGTTCAGCAAGACCAAACTCGCCCTCGACAATCACGTCTACAAAAATTGCCACATCGACGACTGCGATCTGTATTACAGCGGCGGACAGTACGAGTTGCTCGATACCCACATCACCAATTCACGCCTGATCCTGAACCATCCCGCCAAGGGCATTTATAACGCGCTGCAGATCTTTCGGATGAAGTCGCCGGGCTCCAGAATTATCTACGAGTAGCGGCTAGTTCCCGGAGGCCAACGCCCAGACTTCGGCCGCCGCTCTGAGACCGCTTTCCACCGCTCCGTTCATATAGCCCTGCCACTGGATGCTCGTATGCTCACCTGCAAACAGCAGGCGGCCATGCGGACACGCCAGCCAGGGCCGCCCGGACGGATCGAACGACGGGTCAAAATAGGCGTAGCCGCCTTGCGCCCATGCGTCGTGTTCCCAGGTGATGTGGTGGCTGTGGAGAAGGGCGGCCTTGTCCGGCTTCAGCCAGTCGAGGGCGTGGACTAAGCCCTGCACCCCTTCTTGTGCCAGAATCTTTTGGGTGTCTTCGCTCGCCTGGCCGCCCGCCATGAGCGTCAGAATGCCCGCCGGCCCGCGCTGTTCCTCATTGGCGTCCCAGATGGCGCCGGTCGGCGCATCGGTGCCATACGCAGGCGAGCGGCCCTTGCGTTTCCAGAATCGCCGGTCGAACTGCAAGAGACTCTTCGTGACCCGCCCGTATCTTAACCGTTCAAATACTTTCGCTTGCTCGGTCGGCAAGTCCGGGGTGATCTCGAGGGCTCGCAGCGTGGTCACCGGCACGGCTAGGATGACATAGTCCGCGTTCATCTGCGTCCGATCGCCGCCGGCCAGCTCGACTGTGACACGCACTGACCTCTGATGGTCGTGGACCGCACGCGCGGTCGTATTGAGATGCACCGCCTCGCCCAGTTCCATGGCCATGGCCCTCGGCAGACGGTCGTTGCCGCCCTCGATGCGTCCCTCCGGTTCCGCTCCCGGCGCCTCGGAGGCGAGCTGTTCGATCAGCACCAGCAGGGAGAGGTCTTCTGGATCGGCGAGGAAGAAACCGCGCAGGCCGCGGACCATCGCGCGTACGTTTCCGTCGGCGTCGATCTCATCGAGCCATTGCGCGACCGATCGCTGGGCCAGGCTCCTGACGATGGCGCTTTCCCAACGCTGCTCCGTCCGACGATAGGCTTCGATCCAAGGCTTCGCGCGGTCGACGACCGGCTGCCAGGCCCGCTCACCTTTCATTGGACGGCCGTGGATTTGCCCTCTGCCCTTGTAGCGCACGAACGAAAATCCCTGGCGCAGAATTGTGCGCACGGGCAGACCGTACTGGTCGGCGAGCCGCCGGATATCTTTCTGTTCGTGGTCAATGAAGTCGCCACCGGCCTCTGCATGCTGGCCTTTGGCAAAGCCATCGCGAATCGTCAGCACTCGTCCGCCGACGCGGTCTCGTGCCTCCACGACCGTCACGCGAGCGCCGTCTTTCCTGAGACGAACGGCGGCGGAGAGTCCGGCGAGGCCGGCACCGACGACGAGAACGGATGTGCCGCTAAGACGCATGCCCTTAGCCTACTCCCCAGTCTCAGGGCGTGCCAGAGCCTGGTTCCCTAGGTGTCCGATCGCGGAACCGAACGTCGCGGGTAATCGATTGC
>JAICVE010000039.1 GCA_025935475.1 Nitrospira sp.
GAGCGGTTCAGACAGCTGACCCGCCGCGACGAGTTCGCGCGGGTCTTGGAAGGGATCGAATCAGCCGGCCGTGCCGGTTTTACCGGACTCAAGCTGGACACCGTCGCTATCCGCGGGTTCAACGACGATGAGTTGGTGGGGCTGATCGAGTTCGCCAAGCATTTCCAGGCCGAGGTGCGGTTCATCGAGTACATGGACGTCGGAGGCGCCAACCGGTGGGCTGCCGAAAAGGTGCTGTCGCGTGAAATGATGCTGGCGATCTTGGGCAAATACTATGGGACCATTGAAGCGTTGCCTGAACGTGGATCGGCTCCTGCGCAACGATTCCGGCTCCCTGACGGCGCGACGTTCGGCATCATACCATCCACGACAACGCCGTTCTGCTCGGCATGCGACCGGAGCCGTCTGACGGCCGACGGAATGTGGTACCGCTGCTTGTACGCGACCACGGGCACGGATTTGCGCAAACCGCTCCGTGAAGGCGTTGCGGCTCATGAGATGCTGGCGCTCATTCGCGCTGGGTGGGAAGCGCGTCGCGACCGGGGCGCAGAAGAACGAAAAGCGCTGGAGCGTGCGGGGCTGCGTGAAGGCGGGCTGATCGGCATCGATCGCTTGCGCGAGGATCCGCATCTGGAGATGCACGCCCGCGGCGGATAACAGCGGACCATCTCCGTCTGGATCGTGTCTCGCTCTCCCGTGCAGCATCTGTTCGTGCTGAACGCCTTCGGTGAATGGTTCTGGGTCCCGCATGGCTGATTCTTCCTATCTCACCGTCCTCGGGCTCGGGTTCATCCTCGGACTGCGTCACGCCTTGGACTCCGACCATCTTGCTGCCGTCTCGACGGTGCTCGCCGAGCGGCCCTCATGGCGTGCGTCTGGCCTGGTGGGTCTGAGCTGGGGAGTGGGCCATACTGCCGTCCTGCTCTTCGTGGGAGCGATCGTCCTCGTGCTTCGCGTGCCGATCCCAGAGCCGCTTGCGGCGGCGGCAGAAGGCATCGTCGGCGTCATGCTGATCGTTCTCGGCGGTCTGCTCGGGATGAAACTGATTCGGGAACGCTGGCATCTCCATCACCATGATCACGACGGCAGAAGCCACATGCATTTACACAGCCACCGCGATTCCCAGGATCACGGTCATGCCCATTGGTGGCGGGAATCACTGCGACCGCTCTGCATCGGGATGGCGCATGGTCTGGCCGGTTCCGCAGCGTTGCTGCTGCTGGTTGTGACGTCGGCGGATAGCGTGATCGGCGGACTAATGTACATCGTGGTGTTCGGCTGCGGTTCGATTCTGGGCATGATGCTGATCGGACTCGCGCTGACTCTTCCGGTGATGTGGTCCTTGCGACTTGGTCGGCCGCTCTTCCTCGCTGTGCAGGGATTGGCGAGTGTGGGAAGCATCGCGCTGGGCTGTGCGATCGTGTATCGCATTTTTCTCGCCGAGTCACTCTCGGAATGAGAGATGCCACGTTCCCACGAGCGGGAAACTACGTGCGCAGACGAGCCTGCTGTGCTATTCTCCAGCACGCTCCTGAAATCATCGAGTCGCCGTGGCCGATAGAGCGGTGAAAGGAGTCGGGGATGGCGTGGTTCAAGAAGCAAAAGGGTGCTGAGCCGGATGTCCCGAAGCGATCCAAGGTGGCCGAGGGAATGTGGCTCAAGTGCAACCACTGCCGTGAAATCGTCTACCGCAAGGAAGTCGAGCGGAACAGCAAGGTCTGCCCGAAGTGCGACTATCACTTTCCGATTTCGGTAATGGAACGCATCACGCTCCTCGTGGATTTCGGGACTTTCAAGGAGTGGGATGCCGACCTGGGCCCGCTGGATCCCCTCAATTTTCACGACACCAAATCCTACAAGGAGCGCGTGAAAGTCCAACAAGAAAAGACCGGGCGAAAGGACGCCATCATGATCGGCGAAGGCCTCATGAACGGCCGTCGAGTGGCGCTCTGTGTCTTCGATTTCGGATTCATGGGCGGCAGCATGGGCTCGGTAGTGGGCGAGAAAATCTGCCGCGCCATCGATCGCGCCATTGAGGGCCGACTGCCCGTCGTGCTCGTGACGGCGTCCGGCGGCGCCCGCATGCAGGAAGGAATTCTCTCGCTCATGCAGATGGCCAAAACCTCTGCGGCCGTGGCGAAGCTGGGCGAGGCCAAGCTTCCGCTGATCTGTCTGCTGGCCGATCCGACCTTCGGGGGCGTGACGGCCAGCATCGCCATGCTGGGTGATGTGATCCTGGCCGAGCCGAAGGCATTGATCGGTTTTGCCGGTCCCCGGGTGATCGAGCAAACCATCAAACAGCAGCTCCCGGATCAATTTCAGCGTGCGGAGTTTCTTCTGGAGCACGGAATGATCGATATGATCGTCGAGCGCAAGCAGCTCAAAGAAACTCTTAGCACTCTCGTCGCCCATTTCTAGCAGGGTGATGAAACAGCCTTTCTCACCCGCCCAACCCTGGCGAGTTGTTTGCACCAGCCTGACCCGCCGATTGCTTTGTAATCGATTACCCGGGACGCGCCTATCCCAGGCGTCGCTCCGGTCGGCTTGAGCAGAATGTCACTGGCAGATGGACTGTTCACACCTGGCGATGAAGACGGTGGAGAAAGTCCAACCGCCGTTCCGCCCGGGCCGTGGAGAACGTTGGTCTGTGAGGGGTGATGCTCGGAGTCCGAAAGCGAGTAGCTCATAGTCTACTCGTGGCCATTCTCCCGACCATACCATGACCTACACTGCTGCCGTTTCCTACCTCTACAGTCTCCAAAAGCACGGTATTAAGCTTGGATTGGACACCATGACGGCTCTGGCAGGCCGGCTTGGGATGCCGCAGTCTCGATATCGAAGTCTCCACATTGCCGGGACCAACGGTAAAGGCTCGACCGCCGCACTGACGGCCGCCATGTTTCAGGCGGGAGGTTATCGTGTGGGATTGTACACTTCGCCGCACCTCGTCGAATTCGGGGAACGTATTCGAGTGGACGGCCGCATGATTTCCGAATCGGATATTGCGCGGCTGACGGAACTGATCAAGAGCATTTCCGAGCCAGACGTGTCGCCGACCTTCTTCGAGTTCACGACGGCGATGGCCTTTCAGTATTTCGCCGAGTCGCAGGTTGACCTGGCAGTGCTAGAAGTGGGACTAGGAGGCCGGTTTGACGCGACCAATGTTGTGTCCCCCCTGGCCAGTGCCATTACGACGATCGCCTTGGACCATCAGCAATACCTGGGCAACACCCTGGAGTCCGTCGCGTTCGAGAAGGCCGGCATTATCAAGCCGCACGTGCCGGTGATCCTCGGCCGTCTGCCCGGCGAGGCCCGTGACACGATCGAGCGAATCGCAGGTGAGCGGGATGCGCCGGTCTTTTGTCTGGGGCGTGACTTTCAGGTCGAAGGCGAGATGCCGGCGCGCTTCAAATATTCCGGATTCGGCATGCGGTATGACGAGTTGTCCTGTCCTTTGCTCGGAAGGCATCAGCTCGAGAATTGCGCGTGCGCCGTGTCTTTGGTGGAAACCTCCCGACGCGATCGGCTCGCGGTTGGAGAGTCGGCCATCCGCGAAGGGCTGCGGGAGGTTCAATGGGAAGGGCGTCTGGAGATCGTCCAACGGGACCCGCTGACCGTCCTCGACGGGGCTCATAATCCTGCGGCGGCCAAGGCCCTGGCTGATTACCTCCGCACATTTCGCCTTTCGAATCCCTTGAGCCGGGTCATCCTCGTGCTGGCCATGATGCGCGACAAGGATCATCGCGGATTCGTCGAGTGCTTCACAGGACTCGTGGACGAAGTCGTGGTGACGCAGGCAGATGTGACTCGGTCAGCGACGGCGGACGAACTGTTGCCGCTCGTCGGGGAAACCTGGCCACGGGCAAGAAGGAACGCACGGGTCACTGGGGCGCTTGCCGATGCCAGACACCTTGCGCGGCCACAAGATGTGATTTGTGTGACCGGCTCTTTGATGCTCGTCGGTGAAGCGAAAGCATCGTTGCGAGGCTGTGGGTTGTCCCGGCTGCGGGGTTGATATGGCGGGAGTGGTGACGCGAGTCATTGACCGCCTGACGCGAGTGCTGCTGGTTACTCTTGTATCGATGCCGCTGTTGGCGGCCGCCGCCGGTCCGTCCGGTCAGACCGGTTCCGGATCTCCTCCGCTCGACGTAAAAGCCGATCGCATCGACTATCTTCAAGAACAGGACATCTATGAGGCGGACGGATCCGTCGTGATCGATCAGGGGTCGGTGCACCTCACCGCCGACCACGTGACCATCCAGGCGCTGCCAGGGGTCGTGATTGCCACCGGGCACGTGCGGTTGACCGATCCCAAAGCCGATATTGTCGCCGAGCGGCTGGAGTTGAACGTCAATACCGAGGCGGGGGTCGTCACCCACGGAGAAGTGTACATCAAGGCGTCCAACACGACGGTCGACGGGCGTCTGATTCAGCGGTTTTCGGAAGACCATTATCGCTTCAAGGAAGGACGGTTTACCAACTGCGATGCACCGGAAGGGGAAACGCCGGCCTGGCGATTTCGGTTCAAAGATCTGGATCTCAACGCCGGCGACAGTCTCGCGTTCAAAGGGGGCTGGTTCTGCGTGGCGGATGTGCCAGTGATCCCGTTTCCCACGATGACGTATCCGCTATCGCCTCGCCAAAGTGGATTCTTAATCCCCACCCCGGCCTACGACAATCGGTTCGGGTTCCATTACCAGCAGGGGTACTATTGGGCCATCAATCCAAGCCAGGATCTCACGATTTCACCGTCGTATTACTCGAACTTGGGATACGGCAGCGATTTTGAATACCGCTACGCGCTCAACCGGTATGCAAGAGGACAATGGTTTGTCAGCTACCTCCAGCAAACGACGCTGCCGAATGTCTCGGGAGTGACCGATACAGGCCAGAATGCGAAGGAGGCGCGGGCGCTGATTACCGGTACCCATACCCAGCAAGTGACGCAGGATCTGCTGCTGCGGGTCAACGCCAATCTCGTGTCCGACCCCCAGTACCTGCAGCAACTCAGTAACTCGGGTGCGCAGCGTGCGCTTCCCAGCAACGAATCGAACCTTTTTGCCAACCAGCGTCTGCGCTATGGGAACGCCTATCTGCTCGGTCAATATCTGCAGCCGTTGCAGTCCGGCGGCCCAGACACCTTCCAGCGCCTTCCTGAGGTCGGCTACAGTCTACCGAACCTTGCGCTGTTCAATTCCCCCTTGTTGTTCGGGGGAGACACCAACGCGGTGTATTTCTTCCGGGAGGAGGGATTCACGGAGAACCGCTTTGATGTCGTCCCCGGACTCTCGACCGACGTCCTCGATCTGGGCCATGTGGTGGGATTTACGCCTCAGGTCAAGTTTCGTGAGGTCTATTATTCGCGCGGCGTGCAGGAGACCAGCAGTCTGCACCGGGAGACCTTCTGGGCAGCCCTCGATGCGACCTCTAAAATGAGCCGCCGTTTCAACCGTGACGACGGCAATGCCATGATGCATACGATCGAGCCGAGCGTGATCTACGAGTACGTTCCGGCGACGGATCAATCGCAAATCGCGCAGATCGATCAGGTCGACAACCTGCCGAAAAAGAATCTGTTGACCTATATGGTGAGGAGCCGGCTGCTGGAACAGGACGGGGACAAAAGCTTCAACTGGCTGGATTTCACGCTGGCCCAGAGTTACCACGTCGGCGCCGTGCAGACGGAGGCGAGGGATTTTGCGCCGGGCGCCGTGCCCCCCCTCGGCACCGTGACGCAGCCGTTGCAGCCGGCGACGGTTCCGATCGCCGGGAAGAAATTCTCCGACATCTGGCTGCGTGCGGTCATCGGGAACAACGAGCCCCAACTCGCGGTGGCCCAGCTGGCTGGGCCGGTTTTCGGGCGTGGCGCTGGCCCCGTCTCACTCGCCAAGCCCCCCATCAACCGATACGTGACGGTGGACGCCTTTTTCGATCCCTATAGCGCTGGTCTCAGCCAGTTCAATACCGATTTCCGGCTTCAGCAGTCCAATGAGTGGTATGTGGAAATCGGCCAGCGTTACTCGAGGAGTGGAAATCGGGTACAGCGGGGCGACCTCTGGAACCCCATCTCGTTTAATCAAGTGTTCGATCCCACTGATGAAGTCCAGTTTGTGACGGCTGGCGCGGCGTTTCGGACACCCTTTGGATGGCTGATCGGCGCCAAGGGGTATTACGACATCAATAATCGCACGAGTCCGGAATACGATGTGGTCGCGCTGTATCAGAATCCATGTAAATGCTGGTCCCTCGGGTTGTTTTATCTCCAATTTCCCGACCGGGCGCAGTACAATTTCATGCTCAGTCTCACGGGGATCGGCTGGTCCGAGAACTATGGCACGAATGTCGTGAAACAGATCCTGAGTCCTCTCACGTGGGGCGAGAAAGGATTGCCATGGGCTTCACCGGGTGGACCCTATGGTCATCTGGAAACCGCCCAGCCGCAGCCGCGTGTCGGCGGAGCGCCCCGATGAGGCCGGTCGTCAGGCTCAAGCCCCGTCTTTCTGTCAGCTGCGCTGTCGCCGTCGTTCTGTGCATGACGGGCTGCAGCATGTCGGCGATGACTGCTGCTTCCACGCCGCCCACCCATTTACAGCGGGCGAAAGTCTTTCTCGCAGCCGGAGATTATCGGCGGGCCGTCGAAGCGTGCCGGCAGGAGGTTCAGGAACATCCCTCTGCACGGAGCTATTTGTACCTGACGTACGTGTATCAAGCGCTCGATGCCCATGTGGAATGGCTGGCGAAAGCGGATCACTGGGTGGCGATGGAGCATCTCTATCTGAATTTGAGCTCGGGGGGGCCGGAAGAGCTGCTGGATCCTCCCAACGTCCTCGCTCGTATGGCGAAGGAGATGATTCAGGCGTCGGCTCGACAACAGGCGGACGTCACGTCCGAACTCGCCACGAGGCTCGATCCGTCCGTCGTCGCGGTTGTCTGGCCTCAGCAAACGGCTTGGCGGAAAGCCAAACCAGAGGGTTGGTGGTTCACGGTTCCTCCTGAATGGGCGTGGTAAACCAATGGCATGTCGGTTTGACTCCTCGGAGAAGGCTGCGGTACGATGATTCCCCACTCATTTCTGCGATTCAATTGATTTTCAAGGAGGAGAGACGTGGCAGGCAATGCGTTGAAGGTGGAGGATGCAAGCTGGGATTCCGAAGTCATGAAGGCCCCGGAGTTGGTCATGGTGGACTTCTGGGCGGTCTGGTGCGGACCCTGCCAGATGGTTGCTCCGATCGTGGACGAATTGGCCAACGAGTATGCAGGAAAGGTCAAGGTTCGTAAGCTGAACACCGATGAAAATCCCGAAGTGGCTGGGCGCTACCAGGTCATGAGCATTCCGACGATTCTCTTCTTCAAGAATGGCCAGGTCGTGGAAAAGCTCGTGGGCGCCAGGCCGAAGCGGCAGTTCAAGGAAATGATTGACCAGCTCTTGGCGCAACACGCCGGCTCCGCCTAACCCCGGCGCGCCAAGACGCGCCTTGCCCAGCGCTTCGTTCTCGCATCGCGGGCGCAGAGGCTGACAACTACGTTGACTCGAGAGGTTCCTCACTCGTAACAATGCTTGCCGAGCTGCGCATTGTCAATTTTGCCCTCATAGAACAGCTCCACATTCAGTTCCAGTCGGGATTTTCGGTGCTCACCGGCGAAACCGGCGCCGGTAAATCGCTGCTCATCGATGCCATCGCCTTACTCGTGGGGGGGAGAGGCTCGGTTGAGCAGATCCGATCTGGTGAAGAGGAGGCACAGCTCGAAGCCTCATTTCACCTTCCTGCCACGCATCCGCTGCTCGGGCAACTGCGGGCGATGGACCTGCTGGGCCCTCACGACCGGGACCTCGTACTCAAGCGGATTCTTTCCAGATCAGGACGGCATCGAGTCTATGTGAACGGCGGGCTCAGTTCCCTTCGCGTGCTCGAAGCGTTGGGTGGTACCCTCGTTGACGTACACGGGCAGCATGAGCAGCAGTCGTTGTTGGCGCCTGTCAAGCAACTCGAGGCGGTGGACGCGTTCGCATCCGCTCAGTCCATGCGCGATTTGTACGAGGCGGCTTACCGGGAGTGGAAGGATTTGGAGGGGCAGCTCGACGGGCTGCGCCAGCGGGGTGCCGATCGTGCTCGGCTCGAAGAGCTGTTACGTTTTCAAGTGCAGGAGATCGAGCAGGCGGCGTTATCGCCTGTTGAAGAGGATCGGTTACAAGCGGAGCGACAGCGGTTGGGGCACGCGCATCGACTCCGAGAATTGGCGGAGACTTCTTATGCCGAGCTGCAGGGTGACGAGGGGGGGATATTGATGCAACTCGCCCGCGTCGCGCGCCTGCTGGGCGAATTGGGACAAACCGATCCTGGGATGGCAGATTGTGAACCTCGGGTCCGCGATGCAGCGATTCAACTTAAGGATCTCGGCGGCCGTCTTCGGGATTATGCTGCCGATCTGGAGGCTGACCCGGCGAGACAGGGGCTGGTCGAGGACCGGCTGGAGTTGCTTCAACGGCTCAAGGCCAAGTACGGAGGATCGGTTGAGGCGGTCTTGGCCACAGGCGAGCGCGCCCGAGAGGACCTGCTGGCGATGGAAGATCATGAAGGCCGGGTCGCCAATCTCACCAAGGGACTCGACGCCGCGGAACGTTCCGTGGTGGACAGGGCCGACCAGCTAACGAAAAAGCGCCGGGAGGCTGCGAAGCGGTTGACGGCCCTCGTCATGAAGGAATTGGCTGCACTCAAAATGGAACACACCGCCTTCGAAATTGCCGTCTCGACCGAAGACACGGTGGCTCGGTTCGGACCGACGGGGCGTGACCACGTCGAATTTTTGCTGTCCAGCAACGTCGGCGAGCCGCCTCGTCTCCTCAACCGCATCGCGTCCGGCGGAGAACTTTCGCGCATCATGCTCGCGCTGAAGACCGTCTTGGCAGAGAGAGATCATGTGCCAGTGCTGGTCTTCGACGAGGTGGACACGGGCGTCGGTGGAGCAGTGGCCGCAGCCATGGGAAGCAGGCTGCGAAAGCTGGGGTCCTACCACCAGGTTTTCTGTATCACCCATCTGCCCCAGGTGGCTTCTCAAGCCGAACACCATCTGCTGGTGGCCAAAGGCCAAGATGGCAAGAGGACCACCACGGCAGTAAAGGCCCTGACCGGTCTTGCCCGCGAGGAGGAAATCGCGCGCATGATCGGTGGGGAAGCGGTCACCACGAAGGTGCGGGCTACCGCGGCGGAGTTGATTGCGGGCGCGAAGACAAAACGCTGAAAGGCTCAGGCGTCTGAGCGGCTGGAGGGATTGGTCGCAATGGCCATCGCAGGCAACGACGCCTTGCATTCCTGCACGACCTGGGTGAACAAGATGGTGAGCGCGGGATCGAAATAGGTCCCCGACCGTTCGGTGAGAAATTTGCTGGCATCGTCGATCGAGAGCGCGGTGCGGTCCGGGAGCTCGGCGGTGAGGTGGTCGAACGCTTGAGCCAGGCAGACGATTCTCGCCAGGATGGGAATGCCATCCCCTCGCAGCCCGTGCGGATACCCTGAGCCGTCCCACCGTTCGTGGTGACAGGCAATAATCTGCCCGGCGGCTGCGGGCAGGCCGAGGGGACCCACCATCTTCGCACCGATTTCCGGATGCGCACGTTGCGCGTTCTCGCAGTCTCTTGCCACGATTTCATCGTCGGCAAAGCGGTATGGCTCGTTGCCGATCTTGCCGATGTCATGGAGAAACGCGCCAAGCGCCAGTGATTTCTGCTCGTCCACGGTGAGATTCGTGCGGTTGGCAAGCAAGGTGGCGTAAAAACTCACCCGGCTACAATGGTTTAAGAGCTGACGGTCTTTGGCTTCAAGAAGATCGGACAGCATGGGCAGCAGATCTGCGGTGTCGTCGCCCCATGGCAAGGTCGGGCCGCCTGATCGACCGATTGCCTCATACCCGGCGCGTAGCTCCTGCCAGGCCCGTGCACATTCCGCTTCAGATCCCCAAAGAGCATTGGACCCCTGAAGATAGCGGCGAAGATAGTCGAGCCGCTGTTTCTTTTCCAGCGTTTGATTGACCAGCGTAATCAGTTCCGTGACGTTGAAGGGCTTGAGCAAATATCCTGCGGCTCCATGCCGGATACCTTCCATCGCGGATCTCAGACTGCCGTATCCGGTAATGATTATGACTTCGATGTCGGCGTGATGTTGTTTGATTTCTTGAAGCAAATCGAGACCTTGCCGATCGGGGAGTTTCTGGTCGAGCGTAATAAGGTCGATGCGCTGCTGATTCAGCACGTCGATCGCGGCTTGGGCCGATTCGGCGGATTGAATATTAAAGAAGGGACGAAGGATGACTTTCAACGCATCGCGTGGTCCTGCCTCATCGTCGATGACCAGGACGGTGGGCTTCTGCGTCGGTCTCTGCGGCTCGAAGGACATTGCCATATGTTGTTCATGTACCCCGATGTACGTATTCTGTCAAGCAAAACGTATTCCTTTTCAGCTATTTATGCGTAGAAATTCTAGTGGATGTGGTGCTGTCTGGTGATGGCCCTATATGTAGTTTCCACGTATGGATCTCTACGTAGATTGGATCACGAAAACGCCTGAATTGCTGCAGAATTCACGCAGTTCCAAACAGGGGGTGTGTTATTCCTGCACGACAGATTCAGGTTCAGGAGGGGTTGTGTCGTTGTCCGGACGTCCGATACCCAGTGTATCCATTCGATACTTGAGCATGCGCCTGCTGATTCCAAGTTGGGTCGCGGCGTGAGTTTGCACATAGTTGTTCTTTTTCAGGGCGTCAAGAATGATCTCCCGCTCGAATTCCATCACGGCTTTTTCGAGCGAGAGGCGGCCGGCAAGGGTGTCGTCTCGTAAAGAGGAAGACCGGGTGTCGTTGCGAAGGATCGTTGGAAGATGTTCGGGGGTGACGGCCTCCGAGCCCTTCGACCAGATGAACGCCTGTTCGATGATGTTTTCCATCTCTCGCACGTTTCCCGGCCATGGATACCGGGTCAGAAGCTCAATCGCCTCCTTGGAAAACTCCTGGTTTGGCCGGCTGTCCTCCTCGATCCGCTTGGACAGGAAATGCTTCGCCAATAACGGAATATCTTCTCCCCGATCGCGAAGCGGGGGCAGGTACAACGCGATGACATTGATTCGGTAGTAGAGGTCCTCGCGGAACTGCCCTTTCCGGACCAGGTCCTCGAGGTTCTTGTTCGTCGCCGCGACGATGCGAACATCGACTTTGATGGCCTGTACGCCGCCGATGCGAGTGAATTCGCGTTCTTGCAGCACCCGTAGGAGCTTGGCCTGCGTCATGGGACTGAGGTCCCCGATCTCGTCGAGGAACAAGGTACCGCTGTTGGCGAGCTCGAATTGACCCACGCGGCGAGCCGTCGCATCGGTGAACGAACCCTTTTCGTGACCAAACAGCTCGCTTTCGATCAACGTCTCGGGAAGGGCGGCGCAGTTCAACGCCACAAACGGGCGGTCCCGCCGGCCGCTGTTGTAATGCAGGGCCTTCGCGACCAGTTCCTTGCCGGTGCCACTTTCACCGGTGATCAGCACCGTTGTCCTGCTGTCGGCAACCTGTTCGATCTTGCCGTATATCTCCTGCATTGGCCGACTTTTGCCGATGAGGTTATGGAACGCATAACGCTGGGTCACCTGGGCGCGCAGGTGTTTGACTTCGCGTTCGAGTTCCTGAGAATTGAGCGCGCGGTCCACGACGATCCGCAGTTCTTCGACGTCGAACGGTTTCGAGAGATAGTCTGCGGCTCCCAGCTTCATGGCGTCGACCGCGGTTTTTACGGACTTGGTGCCGGTCAGCATGATGACGGGGGTCGGATTCTGTTCCGTCCGTAGCGCCTGGAGAACGGATAACCCATCGGTTCCGGGAAGAATGACGTCCAGCAGCACGACGTGCGGCGCTTCTTTGTGGAACAGATCGAGGCCTTCCTGCGCGTCGGCGGCTTGAATCACCTCATACACCGGCTCAAGGACGGCCTTGAGCGAGGCCCGGACGCGGGCTTCATCATCGACTAAAAGCACGCGCTTCTTCACGGTCGTCTCAATGCCGTTTTTTGATGTCATGATGGGATCGCTGGGAGGTTGACGAGAAATGTGGTGCCAGCGCCGGCAATGCTCTTGACCTGTATGTCGCCATGGTGCTCTTCGATGATCTGGTGCACGATCGTCAAGCCGAGACCAGTGCCTTCGTGTTCGCCGCTCTCGTGCTTGGTCGTGAAGAACGGATCAAAAATGTGCTCGAGATTCGCCTCGGAAATGCCCTGCCCTGTGTCCTCGGTTTCTATTTGCACCCAAGGCTTGCCGCCAGGTTTGGACAGGAGCCTCGTCCGAACGCGCAGCACTCCGCCCTTTTCGCTCATCGCATCCAAGGCGTTAAGAAACAGGTTGAGAAACACTTGCTTGAGTTGCTGACGGTCTAGCATGACACGAGGAAGGTCTGGCACCAATTCTTTTTCGATCTTGATCCCGCGGCTGTCCGCCTTGACCTCGATAAAATACAGGCAGGAAGACACGATGTCGTTGACATCCTCCTCCGTCAGCTTCGGCTCCATGTAACGGGCGTAATCGAGGATTTCTTCGATGAGCCGTTCGATCCGATACACGTCGTCGAGCACGATGCGGCTGAATTCACGGATGAAATCGGCGTCGTCTTTCCGTTCAGGGGCCAGCTGGATGAAGGTCTTGATGGAGGTCAGCGGATTGCGGATTTCGTGCGCAAATCCTCC